>JAYVIT010000252.1:0-4521 GCA_043769965.1 Saprospiraceae bacterium | reverse complement strand
CAGTGAACATGGTGCCGTTCCATCGGGAAAAGAAAACGGATTCATCGGACATTCTTCCCCAAATCACCAATGGATTTCCTGCACCATCTAATGCAATTCGCGGGTGCCTGTTGTCATGGCTGTTGTTAGCGATGTCCATGCCCATACCATTCCAGGTAATGTTGCTTTGTGCATTTACTGATGTAACACTTATAAGCAGCATCACCACTGATTGATAGATTTTTTTCATTTTTTTTTACTTGTTTAAAGTTACAAAGTGAATTATTAGCAAGATCGCCAAAGATTTTCGCATAACGGATTGGGCATAGACGCTGCCCTGCCAATGGTCGAGCAGCCAAAAGTAAAAAATAATTTTTACTTACTGAAAAAATTTAAAGAGAATCATAAAGCTGCTGGCGGGGTAGAGTATATAGCCTGTTATCTCGCGTTTATTCTATTTGTCGTTTAGTTAAATCTTGAGAGGAGTGGTGAATAGAAAGAATTGCAATTTCATTTTCTCTTTGAATTTTGTAAATGATTCTGTAGTTGCCTTCAATTAATTCTCTGATAACAGGAATCCCAATTTCAGAAACCATTTTACCAAGGTACTTTGATGTCTTTAAAGCTTTTATTCGTGTTCGAATTCTAATGACTTGTCGTTTCGCATAAAGTATCGAGTCTTGCGAAATGAATTTATAAATTTCTTTCAGTTCATTTTTAGCTAGCTCCGTCCAAATTATGCGAACCATTTTGCCATTTCTTTATCCATTTCAGCTTCTGTTAATACTTTACCTTCCTCCACATCTTTAAGGCCTTGATTAACCTTTTCTATAATTATTAGTCTTTCAATGAGTTCATCTAATGAGAATTCATTTGGCATTGAGTCAATTTGGTTCTTTACTTCTTGTTTAGTAAGCATAACTAATTAATTTCACTGCAAAATAAGAAATATTTGTGAGTTTTGGCAAATCATTTGAATGCGAGATAACGATTATCTTCACGCATAAAACCTTTCTCAAATATACTAATTTGGTTTATACACGGCGTGGTTATTGCCGGATATTTTTTTGTTCTGGATTAAAGTTAGAGGGCATAAACTTAAGAGCGAAATAACGTTTGCCAACTATTTTTAATTTGTTCATCTTGAGAAGCGGGATTGATTTGTTGTTTACCATTGTTCTGTTGAATAAAATAGTTAAGCAGCTTTAAGTCGGGAGAATTCAAATTCACATGATGTACATATGCTTTATGATTATTTAGAAAAATAAAACTTGGATCTGTTTTTGAATAGATGAAGTTTAGTATTGGCAAACCAGTAGCAAGATATTCCTCCAACTTACTAGGTAAACCAGGATTATTTTTATTGGCGAAATTGATGAGTATATCTGTATTCGAGTAAGCATCCATTAATTCAAGCTCATTTTTACAAAATCTAATTTGTACCAACTCTGGATATTTTTTTGCAAACAGCTGCACTTTGTAAAATTGATTGCCATATAACTGAATACAAATCTTTCTCTCCAAATCCATTTTTGCAAGTTCAATCAATATATTCAATTCTGTAATGGCTTCCCGCGTTTCGGGATATGTATTGCCAATAAAACTGATTCGGATAATTGGTGAAGGAATGTGCTTAATTTTGGAAGCATTTAAATGAATGCCATTCGGAATCACTGAAAATATATCTCGTGATAAGTTGTAGTGAGAAATAAAATGTTCCTGAAGTGAATTTGAGTTAACAACAATATGATCGGCGGATTTCAAAATTATTCGTTCTAAGAATTTACTCAAAAAAGAAAAATGTTGATTGCCAAAATAAATATCTCCAATGTCTGCTGTCCATCTTTGTTTAAAAATTTTTTTTAAAACCAATCCAATCAAATGACTGCTGAATGGATTTGAAACTGTAATTATGAGATCATTCTTCTGCCTGTATTTGAAAAGATAATTCATCAGATATAAAAAGGGATGAAGGATTTTATCATCGGGCCAGATCAATTTGTGCAAAAAACGGAGAAAACTATATTTTTTGAGTGAGTTTCTAAAAGCAGAATCCCAATTCATTTGTAATCCGCAACGAATGACATTTTTTTCATTTTGAATGGATTCATCGATAGGTGATGTTATGATCAGAATTTCATGCTCACCTGAATTCAATTTCACAAATTTCTCAATCCGGAAAGATCTTGGATTTATCAACGGCGGATAATTACAGGTGAATACAACGATTCTCATATCATGCTTTTATAAACAGAAAGCAAATCTTGTTCTGTGATCTTTTGACTAATATTAGTTTTGACACTTTCTCTGGCATTGCAGCAAAGTTTAGTGTATTCTTTTTGAGAGAGCAGTAACAAGCGATCCAATAACTCTGTCACTGCGCTGTGGTCATTTTCCGGAAGTAAAAATCCATTGCAACCATTTACTATTATTTCAGGGATGTCGCAATGATTTGTACTTATACCCGGTTTACCAAGACTGAGCCCGTCTTTAAGGATTACCGGGCAACCTCCCTCCGTGTCATTCTGTTTTGATCGTTTACTGAGATTGATGGTGAAATGAGAATTGTCTAAAGCATTTAAATATTCATCCAAACTTATTTTATCATGAATTTGAATGCAATGTTTGTATTTGCTTTTAACAGCTTTCTCTAATTCCTGAAAATAAATTTTGTCCACTTGTTCTCCATAAAATGAAATGATAAAGCATGAAGCGTGTCGGTCTTGCAGAGCTTCTACCAATCCAAGTTGATTTTTCTTTTCTGTGAATGTTGCTGCCTGAAACAATTTAATCGGTTGTGAATATGTAATCGGAAATTCTGCAACATTAAAAAAGTTACCGGATTTTTGATGTTGACGATCATACAACATATGCACAATATGAATTTGCTGAATTGAAATTCCATAACGCTGAATAAGTTTTCTGGAATAATCTCCTTCTACAATAAATCGTCCACCCAGTTTCGAAAGGAATACGTAGTCTGATTTGATACTTCTATTTTTATAAACTAAATATTCATAATCAAAACCATATAGCGAAACACAAAATGGCAATCCGGTTTTTTGTATCCAATCTTTGTATTGAATGGCTACATTACCAAAGTGAAAGTGTATAAGTTGGATTTTTTGTTGGTGAATATAATTGTCTAATTGCTTTATGTTGCTTGCTTGATTTATCTTGTTTTTTATTTTTGATAAAATAGAAACAGGATAGGAGCAATTTATGCCGGCATCAACATATTTGAATTTTTCATTTCGGGGTCTTTTATAAAATGACGAATAGATATGATGTTCGCATTTATCCGAACTTTCTTCCAATAGTTTTTCCAACCAGTTCATCGTCTCTGGTAGAAAACAATCCATTATATGTAATATTCTATAAGACATCCGTGCTGTTTTTGGAAATCATTCTTAACCAGACTACCAAAGATAGCATCCGCAGTTTTTGTTCCCTTGAATTTAAAGAATAATTTAATTGAAAATTAGAAATGTCAGATTCGAATTCCAGAATCCAAAAATCAATTTCGGCATCAAAGTAATTGTAATTGATAAAATGTCTTGAAGTATTAAAAAATTGAGATGCTCTTTCTAATATAAAAGGAATTTTGAATTTCAGACTGGCAACATTCAACGCAATGTGTTTTGGTGTAAGACCAGTTTTTTGCCAGGCAATATTTAACAATGCATCGTCTAAATTGGAATTTAAAACTTCGAGGTACAATTTACTATTCAATTGAAGTTTATCATCAATGCTGTAGTTGAATTCCAACCAATCCATATTGTAAAATGGAATGATCATCTTACAATATGATGATAACAAATAAATGCTGAAAGCTGATTGATATCTAATTTTTTGATCAACGATATAAGGATCGATACTATCCGTTTGATAGAATGGATCTTCCGTTTTTGTATCAGAATTATCAAATTTAAAATGAGCCTTTGCAATTTTTGAGGTAATCCTATGATTGCATTCATTTGTAGATGCATAAATTCCTCCACCATAAAATCCATGAAAGCAATGTGTATATTCGGAATAGACTTGTTTGTGAATATTCCCTTCGTGTAAATGTCCAAGATGAAGCATTCCATCAGTTTTCCAAAAAGCTTGCATGCGATTCATCAACCAATTGCTTTTTTCTAGATTTGGATTATGATGTTTAATATTTAAAGTGTGAGCAACTTTTACAGCCAAATTTGTTTCGTAGTTTTTTCCGGTAGAAAATGTAAATGTATCTAAATCAAATTTTTTCGAAGCAATCTGAGCAATCCATCTGCTATCCAGTCCTCCACTTAAACTAATAGCTGTTCTGGAATCAGCTGGTACATTCAATTCTTCAATTCCATTGGTGAATAGTTTAGCATAGGTTTCAATAATTTCCTCTTTAGGCAATTTTCTTTTTCTAACATCTGCCCAGGTCCAGTAGTATTCATTTTTTATACTTCTATCATTCAGGTTTAATGTATAAATGGAAGCAGGCCTTGTTCTTTTTATTTTTTTAAACCATGTTTGGTCCAATATTAAATGGCCATTATGCAAATA
>JAYVIT010000251.1:0-2198 GCA_043769965.1 Saprospiraceae bacterium | reverse complement strand
CCTCTCGCTCCGGTGATTCCTATCATCCTGTTATTCCAGTCTATTTGTTCCAGGAGATCTCTTTTAAAGGATGATTTTAGATTTCTTAAGTATTGCTGGTGTATTAGAGGTAAAAAATCCATTGTTATAAAAATTAATGGCAAAGATAGTATGATTGATCTATATAAAGAACAAAATATTTTAATAATTGCTCTTTATATAATACAAATATCATGTAATAATATCTATGAAGAATACAAATTATTATTATCTGATCAATATTTTCACCGTACTGCCTCTAGTTCGGATTACCGACTAGTGCGTTCGAATAACGGTACAGTGCATTCGGATTACCGGTCACTACCATACCGTAATCCGAACTCGAGACCGACCAAGAGACGGAAATGAAACAGTACCATATATAAAACAATATAAAACTATTAAAACTTAGTAAAACTATAAAACCGCGTGCGCGAAAAAAAAGAAACGAAAACCGAAAAAACGCGAGCGGGACAATCGCACCTGGGCGCGGCGCAAGCCCAATATTAAATCAATTTCTGAAACTAAACACATATTAAAGAAATTTGACATCTAGTATTACTCAGAATGAGTTATTATATCAAATTGAAGAAAAACCTTAGCTTAGGTAATTTCGGCGCTAAAAACACCTTAAAATGCTTCATTGCATTTTTGTGCATACTTGCCTTACAATTCTTTTGTATTTTAAGTTTGATTTATGAACCCTGGAAACTACCACCAGTTCTCTTGCCTGAAAATAAACTAAATATTGCTCTGATTTCGCATTTTGATTATTTTTCAAAATTTTATACCACTATGCAGTTTTACAGACTGGCTTTACGAAATTTTAACTAGACAAAACATACGATATCATATGTTTTAATTCTGTTTACACACATATTTTGTCTTTTTTTCATTCAAATTACAATTGTACATATTTCTATTTATTTGGAATACAACGATATATGATTTTTATAAAAAATTATTTTTAAAATTTTTACATAAAAAACATGTAACTTACATGTACATCACAAGTTTTGATTTTACTTTCATCAGACCTTTGCAGTGTAATAAATCTTCAAACTCATGCCTGCAAACATTATCACCACCGACGATCTCAGACAGTTCAAAGTCGAACTCATTGATGAGCTTAAACTACTCCTTGGCCAAAGTGTTGAGTCCAATACCAGGGAATATCTTAAATCTTCAGAAGTCTCAAAACTTCTCAATATCTCACTTTCTAAGCTTCAACATCTGAGAGTAGCTAAAGTCTTGCCATATACCAGAATTGGAGCTACAATTTACTACAAACGCGAAGACATTCACCAACTACTGGATAGCAATCGCAAACAAGCAAAAGTAAAGTCATTTTCCCTTTTTCAAAAATAATAATCATGTCAACCCTATCCAAAGCTCCTGCAGTCAATTATATCCGGCACATTGATCTTTTCTTTGAAATTGCCCGACATTCACCAGCCATCAATTATGGTCATATTGCTTTGTACATTTCACTTTTCAGATCCTGGAATCATTCATTTTTTAGTAATCCAATGGGTCCTACCAGAAATGAAATCATGGCTTATGCTGGAATCAAGTCCAAAGAGTGTTATTACCGTTTACTTCGTGAAATATCAGAACTGGACCTGATCAGGTACTATCCATCGAAATCCAAATATGAAGCAGGTCTATTTTGTATGTCATCGCTTGAATGGGTGGATGCAGGGATAAAAATCATCGTTTGGGCTATTTCCAATCATCAAACCATTGGCGGCAAACAGATGGAAATACCTTACAGTGATTCCCGGACAAATGACAACCCAACTAAGCCACACAAATCACAGCTGATCAATGGACGAGGGACCTTATTTGCAGAAAAACATATTATTCTTGATTTGAATCAAAATGGATCAAACAATAAAAATGGTTATTTCGACCCGCTCACCGATCCCAAATACGCATCCCAACTTGACAACCGTATTTCCTCACCTTCAAATAATAGCAATTATGCAAACCATCAGAATTCACAATCAAGACGTATCGGTCTCACTCCTACAGGAGTACAAATCGATCCAGACGCTGATTACTCAGTCCGACTTTAGTTATGACAATTTTGCCCGACTCATGGAGATCCATGGCCAGATCATTTATGGAAATCACTTTCAACTCTACAAAGAAGACAAAGATGTCATTTTACAGCTCTA
>JAYVIT010000250.1:0-2412 GCA_043769965.1 Saprospiraceae bacterium | reverse complement strand
GTAGCTTTGAAAATCACATTCGTAATTCAAATCAAAAATTTTATCCCAACTTTTAATAATCCGATGTTTTAATTCTACCGGAATAGCATCAAAGTCAGGATCACTGTAAACAAATCCATTTTGCTGTAGTAAAAGATCGAATGTGTTATCATCTTCTTCCGAATCTGAAATGTAATGCCCTGCAATCGGAAAATGCCACATCGTAAAATCC
Organism: Saprospiraceae bacterium; assembly: GCA_043769965.1. GTDB lineage: Bacteria > Bacteroidota > Bacteroidia > Chitinophagales > Saprospiraceae > Vicinibacter. The sequence goes on along the minus strand of JAYVIT010000250.1, from coordinate 2,201 downwards.
GATAGCAAAACATCTTTTACATCCTTTTCTATTTCGATGCAAACGCCAGCCGTACCTTTATTTAAAAGCGCCGAATTTCTTAAGTCGGGTTTAGGTTTTTTTTCATTTTCGTATTGATACCAGGCCCAAATCGGATAACAACCCGAATATGGCTTGTTACCAATCCGATTTTCCATTTCCGGAATCAGCCAGTCGTAGGCGGCTAAAAAACACTCATCAACATATTGCTTTTCACCGTATATAATTTGGTACTCTTGCAGTTTGAGATACCACTCAACTGGCTGAACAGTCCATAGCTTCATGTTTTTTGTATACGTTTAGACTTATTCAGATTTTAAGTTCGAAAGTATTAGTTGACCACAACGGTCATTTTCTGCCAACCCAACTTCATTTTCGTCATAACCATAGAAGTTGTTAAGATTGAAATTTAAAAAATCATCCATCAAAACGACGGCTATAAATACTAAATCACGATATACTTTAAGATATTTATAGTAGCTATATTCCTTCCCTTCGATGGTTTCGAATGTCCACCAAACTTCTGATGGATTTGAAAGGCAATCTTCCAATGCCGGACGAATTACTCTCCGCTCGGGACTAGCCATTAAATCAAAGTAATCCTCATGCAAGATTGTTACTTTTCTGTTTAAGTAATCTCTGAAGATTAATTTTTCACCATCGCTCTGTACTTCAATTGGCATTTCAATTATTTTTGGTTCAACAAATTTTATTTCAACCTTGGATATGCGCCTACTTTTACTCAAGAATGATTTTTTGCCCTTCTATTTCAACCACATCACCAAAGAGGTGACTTTATTTTAGAGGATCTGATTCATAATTATAATGCGATAGTTTATCTTCCAGAAAATTTAAGGCACAAACAAATGTCTCTTTTTCAGCTTTTTCGCGTGTCTTAAACTTTTTATAATCTTCAATTATTACGCGATCCCCAGCATCGAGATTAAACGAATTCATGGGATATATCTTAATTTTTGAATTATAGCCCAATACTTTATCCAATGTTGCATGATAAATTGGAAAGACTAAAATCCCCAGACCAAAATAGCAAAAGAGCTCTTCCATTGCACTGTTGATACTTGGATATTCTATACCGAGAGAGGTATAAGCCTTATACGATTTTGGATATTCTGCCATGAATTTTTTAATTGTGATCATATCTTTCAGCATTTAGTTGTTCTCTACAATTTTAATTTCTTTTTCAGTCAGGTAGTACAAACCCATACACCATTTGATCAATCTCTTTGCCGGTAGTGTCGAACTTGTGTTTGAGGACAAGGTTTCATTGACCGTTTTATACTTTAAGAATCTTTCGACCTTGGGTAATAAAGTTTTGATAAACTTCAGTGAAGATATCTTCTTGCTTTTTAATTTCACTTTTCGCCTTTAGCATCCGTTCTCGTTGAGAATATTCCCATTCACTTGGAATTGACATCCATCCATTATTACCTACATAAACATTTCCAGTTAAAACTGAATCAAGGTTTTCAAATTCGATTAAAAGCCTGGCTTTAATTTTATTTAGCACGGGATTAAAAAAATGAAAGTCCGGCTTTTCACTTTCATCCCGAATACTAAGCATGGTCTCGATTAATTCCATTTTTACTGAGCTTCCTGAAAATCCATGGGATTTGATTTCCAGAACTAAATCAACCATCCCTTCCCAATTTCGTATTTGATTAAAAAAGGCTCTGTCTAATGCTAAAGTCTCTTCATCGTATTTGAATTTTGATTTGATAAGGCTATAAAGAACTATAATTGTTAAAATGAACAACAAAATAATCCACAAGTCTATTTGATATGTCCAGAAATTAATAAAAACTTCTTTAAATGAAATGTTTTTATACCGAGATACAATAAAATTATAGAGCAATGTCAATATTGCTATTAGTACTGCTGCAATAAGATTTCCCCCAACTGAGTCTTTCCATATATTTTTTATAACTCGTTTTAACATTCGATATGAATTTTGTTGACAAAATAATTTTAATCTCTATTCAAGCTCCTTGATCAAATCTACATCAGTTTTCAGATCAAAAGCTATTTTAATCAATTCACACTTTTTCGCTTTCTTATTAAAGAATTCTTTTTGAGATTTTGCATGTACCTTGTGTAAATCGAAATCAGTGCCAATAACTTTTCCTCCATGAAATGGATTGTTAAAAACTAGGAAATAACCACGG
>JAYVIT010000249.1:0-4873 GCA_043769965.1 Saprospiraceae bacterium | reverse complement strand
AATGTAATTCGTGAAGGATTATTGAAGTATAAAGAATTGGAAGGGATAAGTGGTTTGGATAATGAACATAAGATACTTGCTATCCAAAAAGAAATTGAAGAATCCACTTCACTTGAGTTGCCAATGCTTGAGAAAAATCTCGTTATCCTGGCGACCATATCGTCGATTGCTACATTGATGGGATTGCTTGGAACAGTTTTCGGAATGATTCGCGCCTTTTCTGCCATTGCAACAGCTGGTGCTCCTGACGCAGTAGCACTTTCCACCGGTATATCTGAAGCATTAATCAATACCGCTTTAGGTATTTCTACATCAGCACTTGCCATCATTGCTTACAATTATTTTACGACCAGAATTGATAGTTTGACTTATGGTATAGATGAAGCAGGATTTACAATTGCACAAACCTATGCTTCTAAACATTAATTCGTCTACCCAAAACCACAGCCATGCCAAAGGTTAAGGTTCCACGGAAAAGTACCGCAATTGATATGACCGCAATGTGCGATGTTGCATTCTTGTTGCTTACTTTTTTTATATTAACCACAAAATTCAGAGCACAGGAAGTTGTACAAATCGATATTCCTTCATCTACAGCGCAGATTCCTATACCGGATAAAGATATTTTAATGTTCCAAATCGCTCCGGATGGTAAAGTGTTTTTTGGACTGGATGACCAACCAACTCGCTTAGGTTTACTGGACAGACTTGAGGAATTGTACAATATTAAATTTACGCCTAAACAAAGAGATGCATTTCGATTAACTGAATTGTGGGGAATGAATATTCATGATCTTCCAAAGTGGTTGGATCTGAGTGCAAATGAAAGAGCAAATTCTGTTCAGCCTGGTTTAAAAATAGATACAATAGGTGGTGAACATCAATTGGAAGATTTGATTTTGTACTCCAGAAAAACAAATGACAAGTTGAGGATTGCAATTAAAGCAGATAAAACTACAGAATACAGGTCTTTTGACAAGGTTATTGAAGCTTTGCAAAATAGAAAAGTAAACCGTTTCAATCTTATCACTTCTGCAAAAGGTGGTAAAGAATAATTAAAATCATTTAAAAGCATAAAATTCTTTTGAATCATGGCTGAAATGACTGTACCCGAAAGTGGTGCGAAAAAAGGAAAAAAGAAGGCGCGATCGAAAAAGATGTCCACTCGTGTGGATCTTACCGCTATGGTCGATCTTGGCTTCCTGTTGATTACTTTTTTCATGCTAGCTACTACTTTTAATAGGCCTAAAACGATGGAGATTGTAAAGCCTGCTAAAGATGACGATAAGAAAGATGTACCTGTTATAAAAATGTCCAAAACGGTTTCTTTTTTATTAGGCAATAATGATAAAGTGTACTGGTATGTTTCTCCTGACTCTATAACATCTGAAACAAGTTTGGAATTAGATAGTGTGGATTACGGTCCAAATGGAGTACGGAAAATTGTACAACGCAGAATTAAAGAAGTTCATGAACAATGGTCAGATACAACCAATCTCTTTGTAATGATCAAGCCGTTGCCAAGTTCTAAATACAAAAATATAGTGGACATTCTTGATGAAATGACTATTAGCAATGTTAAAATTTATGCAATTCTACCTCCAAATGATCCGGTCGATAGTTTAGTTTGTATTAAAATTGGTCAACCAAGGAAATAAAAAATTTAAAAGTGGGTTATTCAATCTTATATGTAAAAAGTAATTAAATCAATGGAACATAAAGATTATATGAAGCTTTCCATGGATGAAATCGTCTTTGAAGGACGCAATCAAAGCTATGGTGCTTATCTGCTTCGCAGGGTCTATGATAATACTATGACCAGAGCTGCCATCATTGGTATTATTTTATTTATACTGGCAATTAGTATGCCCATGATTATTAAAATGGTGAAAGGCTGGATACCGGAAAAAACAGAAAGGGACATGATGAGAGAAGTAATTCTTGCTGAGCCGCCACCTCTTGATGCAAAGAAACCACCACCACCTCCGCCACCAAAAGTCGAACCTCCACCCATTAAGGATCAGATCAAATTCGTTCCTCCTAAAGTGAAAAAAGATGAAGAAGTGAAAGAAGAGGAACCACCACCACCTACATTAGAAGAAATAAAAGATAAAGAAATCGCTACAGAAACAAAGAAAGGTGAAGAAGGTGGTATCGATGGATCATTACTTGAGCCGCCACCAGTGGTAGAAGAACCAAAGGAAGAAAAACCATTTACTTTCGTCGAGCAAATGCCTTCTTTTCCGGATGGTGAAGCAGCGATGTTGAAGTATATCCGCGAAAAAATTAAGTATCCCGCTATTGCCAAGGAAAATGGAATAGAAGGCACAGTAGTTGTGCAGTTCGTAGTTACAAAGGATGGAGACATACAAAAAGTATCGATAGCAAGGGGTATTGGAGGAGGATGTGACGAAGAAGCTGCAAGAGTTGTCAAAGGAATGCCCAATTGGAAAGCTGGAAAACACAATGGTAAAGCAGTACCAGTCAGCTTTACACTACCGATTCGATTCAAACTCGAGTAGTGTTGATTCGGATTTTTTTTTTTATTCTATTAGGGATTAGTTACATAGTTCTTGGATTCTTTGTTTATTTCAAAGAAGTAATTCCAACACCCTGGGGTTTAGTATTTGGTATTGCCTGTGTGATATATGGAATCTGGCGTATATATCGCGGATATAATATTACTAAATAATTTTGATATCTCTGCAATTATTGAAAATTATATTCAAGCCCTTCAGGCTTGAGAATTTAATTTACTACTAAGAAAATTCATTTTATTCATAAGAATTTTATTAATTACGGGAAGCTTTATTAGGAATTGTAAAATTGTCTATGATCTATTGTTTTTTTGCCTCTTGCTATAATTATTCATCCTCCAAGCCGCTTTCGCGGTTCATTCACTTAAAGCACTGTCGTGTTTTATCCCGCTTTGCGCGAATCGTTCATTCATCTCTTGCCCTTTGCTTCTTGCCAATTGATTTCCCCTTCCTATCTTTGAGAGATGGAAAATCTTGATCTCATTTCCGTACTAATTGGTCTCGCAGTTGGAATCATCCTGGTTTTATTAAACAGGATGAATGCTGCAAAAAATACTGAAGGAATCCGCAATCAACTCAATGAAAGTTTGACTTTGCAAAGAATGTCTGATGAGAAAGTAAAGAAATCAGAATTCGACCTACAATCATTATCAGTAAAATACGATCAAAAACTTCAGGAATTTCAGGGATTGATTTCGGAAAATGCTTCATTGTTGAATTCGTTGCAAAATGGAAAAGAACAGTTGCAAAAAATGATCGCGGATGACGCGGATTTAAAGAATCAGAATCAAGCTCATCAAAAGGATGTCGCGGATAAAAATCATAAATTGTCGGAGTTACAAAGCCAAAATAGATATTTACTGGAGAGGCTAGAAACACAGAAAAAAGATTTTGAAGATATTAAAAGACAATCCCAATTGGAGTTTACTGATATTGCAAATAAAATTCTCGAAGAAAAATCTTTGAAATTTACAGCGTCCAATAAAGAGAACATTGATAGTTTGTTAAAGCCACTTGGCGAAAATTTAAACTCATTTAAAAAACGTGTTGAGGAAGTCTATGATAAGGAATCAAAAGAACGATTCTCGCTTGAAGAAAAAGTAAAAGAGTTGGTAGAGTTGAATCAGAAAATAAGTCAGGATGCGAAAGATCTCACTTCAGCATTGAAAGGACAATCAAAAAAGCAGGGGAATTGGGGAGAAATTATTTTGGAAAGTATATTAGAGAAATCAGGATTAGAAAAAAACCGTGAATACAAAGTTCAGGTTAGTATACAAAATGAAGACGGAAGAAGACTGCAACCAGATGTGATTGTATACTTGCCCGAATCACGGACTATCATTATTGATTCCAAAGTATCGCTGGTTGCTTATGATCGATTTTCTGCCGCAGATTCCCGGGAAGATCAGGCCATCGCTTTGAAAGAACATATCCGGTCCATTTACAATCACATCGATGAACTCGGTGATAAGAAATACGATACCATTGTGGGTACTCTTGATTTCACAATGATGTTTTTTCCTATTGAACCGGCTTACTTGATTGCCATACAAGATGATCCTGAACTTTGGGCTTATGCCTATGCAAAAAGAATCTTGTTGATCAGTCCTACTAATCTTATAGCTGCATTAAAACTCATTGCGGATTTATGGAAACGCGAACAACAAAGTAAGAATGCATTGGAGATTGCAAAACAAGGCGAAAAATTATACGACAAAATGGTTGGCTTCCTTGAAACCATGGAAGATGTCGGAAAGCATATAAACCGTTCACAGGACTCGTATCTGAAAGCAATTAGCCAACTCAAAGATGGAAGAGGAAGTTTGGTCAAACAAGCCCAAAAAATGAAGAAACTGGGATTGAATTCACAAAAGGAAATTCCGAATACCTTGATGCCTTTTGATGATGATCCGGAGGATTCTTAGCTAAAAAAGAGTAATGGAATAATTAGCCCTGAAAGCTTGCCGATCGAAGGTGGGGGCGCGATAATATAGGATCGGGCAACGCCCGATCTTATTAATAGAGATATAAAAGCCCTGAAAGGGCGGAATAAGGATGCTTTTCGCTATGATTATCATATTAGATGTTCATAAATCATTTTCATAAAATATTTTTTTACAGGAGAAATTTTAAATTTAAGATTGATAGCATGTCTTTACTATTAGTCGAATGTTCTATTTATAGTGAGATTAGACTTTAGAGTTAGTTTCCTAATTTCGCCCTTTCAGGGCTGTAAATTTGTCTTCTTCATTAGCGATGGGCGTTGCCCGTCGCTATACAATTATGCCCTTTCAGGGCTTTGATTTTTTCATTATCATTAGCAAAATGGGCGTTGC
>JAYVIT010000248.1:0-7017 GCA_043769965.1 Saprospiraceae bacterium | reverse complement strand
TACAAAATAAATTTAATTGTATTGAAAAAAACCTCGTCCAGGAATGTTTCGATCAATTTTATCTGGAACAATCAGAATTAGCCGGACTGGCTAAACCAGAAGATCGGAAAACAAAAGTATTTTTATCACATGATATTGATTCTATCTATGGTTCTTTTTTTGAAGATGGAATGTGGGCTTTGCAAAAAGGACGATTTGATATTATCCTCAGATTGATTATGAATGAGGTACTGTTTCGTCCCAATTGGAAAAACATGGATCGGATTGCCAAACTACATTCCGCAAATGATTTAAAATCAACCTTTTTTTGGATTGCCACAAACAAAGTTTCTGCAAATGGAATTAAAAATGCCGATTATTCAATTCAGAAAATGAATAAGCTAACTGAAATTTCAAAAAGCAATGGATTGCATAAAAGTGCTTATGACACTTCGTTTGAAGAAGAATTGCAATTATTGCCATTTAAAACAAAATTAAATAGATACCATTACCTTAAATTCAATCTGCCTAATGCGTGGAATGATCTGGAAGATGCAAAACTAAAATTAGATTCCAGCCTGGGTTTTGCAGAACATTGTGGATTTCGCAACAGCTATGGACTTCCGTTCAGACCTTATCATATCGGTGAACAAAGAAAATTTTCTTTTGTGGAAGTTCCATTGAATATGATGGATAGGACTCTGCAGTCTTATATGAAAATCCCCCTTGAAAAAACTGCAACTACAATAATTGATTTTATTGAAAAAAATAAAACAAATTGCATATTGTCATTATTATGGCACAATAATTTTTTTGCGAAGTATAAATATGGTGGCTATCTGGAAGAGTACAAAAAGGTTTTGCAATATTTGCATGAGGAGAAAATGCAATCCATTACTCCGGAAGAAATAATTAATGAATACGCCAATGACTAAGAAAAATATCGAAATATCATTGCTGCAAGATACGGATATTGATGATGTAATCCGGTTTTACAATTCGATTTACAAATCAAACCGGACCCGTGATAAATTTGACTGGGAATTTAAAGATGCAGCTGCCGGCAAAGCTATTTATGTGATTGCAAAAGATTCAGATACAAAAATAATTGTCGGAACCCAATGTGCGATACCAATTGAATTGATCGCTACGCGAGGTAAATCAATTTTGACTGCTAAATCGGAAGATACATTGGTAGATCCTGCCTATCGTGGATTGAATATTTTTGAGAACATGTATAAACTTTTATTCGAAGAATGCAGAAAATCGGGAATAAAATATTTATGGGGGTTTACTTCCGCTAAAAAACCATTTTTAAAACTGGGTTTTGAGATTCACTATGATCATAGTCAATCCCTGATGGTATTTGATGTCTTATCTTCCTACAGGTATTTATCCGGATTAAATGCAAATAATACCTCGGGTTCAAAAATTAAAATATTTTTACTCTGTGCTCTTGCCAAAGGAGTAGCATTAAAAAATTATTTCTATTTTGGTAATGATTTAATTCGCGACTTTGAAATCTCGGTTAAAACCAAAGCGCAGGCAATAGACAACAGTGAACTACAAAAAAGTTTAGTCAATAATCAATTTGCAATAAAGCAGGATGCGGCTTATTTAAACTGGCGGGTAAAAAATAATCCATATCATGAAAAAATAGTTTCTGTAACATTTTCATCCAAAGCTCAGGAAGTTGCGAATATTATTTTTAATGAGCATAAACCAGGGATTTGGTACTTATTAAATGATGTTTACACTCAAGAACTCAGTCAGCAGCAAAAAGTGGCAATGCTTCACAGGAGCATAAAGTTGTTGCAACATCAAGAACATAGAAAAGTAGAATTAATTCGCGCCATGGACTTTAACCACAATGATTATGCAATACAAGAAATGGAGCACCGTAAAAAAACCGGGTTTGTCCATCTGGACCGCGGCATCTCTTTTGTTTGGATCAGTTTGGATGAGCAAAATACTTTGAATGCAAAAGATTTTATATTATCCAGAATTGCAACGCAAGGGATAGTTTAGAGTTTCCCCTTACCACTATTCATTTTGGTTTCTTAAGTACAATTTAAATTTCTCAATTTGTCGTCTGTGTCTAAGGATATGCACGATGGCGTGTTCTGTAATTTGTTCTATGTCATATCGCTGTCCCCAGGTAGTCAGCACTTTTAGAGAATTATCATATTCTTCGAGTTCCGTGCCATTTACATTTTGAAAAATATTTTCCGTAAATGCAAACATCGTAATAAGATCCTGATTGTATTCATTTATCGTTTCACGTATATTCAGATCTGGTTTGATGATATCTATCCTTTTCATTTTAGAAATGTATCTCGCATAACTATAAGCACTGCTCACAACATGCGTTAAAACGGTTTGAATGGATTTACAATCCGGATCTTTGGATTGTGGGTCTGCTATTTCCTTTAATTCAAGATCGGAAACATCACTGATCAAACTCTGCAATTCCAAAATAGCTTTTTCGTATTCGTCGAGTAGGGCACCAGTTGCTCCTGGTCTGTATGATTTTATCATATTTAAGTTTATTAAATTATGAATTTCTTAAATTCCTAATTTCCAAATTCTTTTTTCATTTAATCAATGTAACATCACCCTATCTTATCTTCCTCTCCCATCTATATAATTGATATTGAATTACAAAACTAAACACAAACGGTTACACATTTTAACAATGATATTATCCTTTCAAGCCAATATCTTTTTGGGAAGATTCGAAAAGTAAATTTCACCGGCGATCGAGAATAGGCATTATTCAAAATAGATACCGGTTGGAATGAATGTTTGAAATAAAACATTCGATTACGGTTTCTCAATTTTTTGTAAAATTATTCAAAACAATTAGTACAGACGATCTTTATTGCTTATAATATCATACAAAAATTGTTTTTCTTTACATTACTTTTCCACCAATGAAGAAAAAACCAAATATACAGTTTCATTTCAATACAGAGCCTTTTGATATTAATATCAGGAAGATAAAGCAATGGCTATTAAAAATATTAGGACAATACCATAAATCAGCAGGTGATATCAATATCATATTTTGTTCTGATGAATATTTAAGAGAATTGAATGTAAAATATCTGAATCACAATTACTATACAGATATCCTCAGTTTCCCCTTTGGTTCTGATTTCATTGAAGGCGAATTATATATTAGTATTGATCGCGTTCGCGAAAATGCAAAAAAATACAAACAAGACTACGAATGGGAATTACTCAGAGTCATCATTCATGGCATCTTACATTTTCTGGGTTATTCGGATAAGTCTCCTACCAAAAAAAAGGAGATGAAGGCAAAAGAGGAAGAAGCACTTGCCTACTATAAAAACGAATTCATACAAAGCGATCATTATTTTGACAAGGTTTATGACATTGTAAGATGCATACCCAAAGGAAAGGTCTGCAGCTATGGTGCGATTGCCGATTATCTCAGTTTAGGTTCTGCAAGAATGGTTGGCTGGGCCCTCAATCAGCTTAAAGGAAATGTAAGCGATATCCCTGCTCATCGTGTAGTAAATGTCAAAGGCGAACTCAGTGGACGATTAATGTTCGGAGACAATGGAGAACGAATGGGAAAACTTCTTAAGAAAGAGGGAGTGAAGATCAAAGATTACAAAGTGGATGACATGGAGAACTATTTTTGGAGCCCTTCAGAATTAAGCTAAGATCTATATGGTAGGAGATGAATTCACAAATGAAAAGTATTATTGCAATTTTGCAAAAAGTAAATAGCAATATTCAATGATCATTGTTCAAGGCGATATCATTCATGAATAGCAGTTCATAGAAATTTGACACAATAATAGATTATTGAAAGTGTAGTAATAGTCGGCGGTCAATGGTCGGTGGTCGGCTGTCAATTTTTCACAAAAAAAACCTGTAAATACCGGCGTATCTACAGGTGTCTAAAGGTCTCAAATAAAGAAAACTACTTCTTTTATATTTTAGAGATTAATCATTATCAATCATATGTTATATTATTCTAATACTATGCCAACTTTTATGTTTGATTGGATTTTTTAGGGTGATTTACTCCTTAAATTGGTTTAGCATTTTCAATTTATGCAAACCAAAAATCTGTGTGCAATACTTTCAAAAGGCCTGAAAATAGGCCTGAAAATGGAGCTAAAATCTTTAGCAACTAAAAAATACTATCTGTGAAATTCTCTGTAAATATTATTTTTAGCATTTGGAGGAAAATGGGTATTGCTTGAATTTTTAGTGGACAAGAATGCCAAAAATAGATTTTTAGCTATACAATAAATAGTCATATCCTACAGTTTAGTCCTTATTTAAAAAATGAAAATATGCCTATGGTCGGTACCTTTACTTCTCTCCAATTAATCCGCTATATTTATCACGACTGCAGTTCCACAGAAACACAAATTCTGGAAGAATACATTAAAACAGATCCATCTGCTTTTGATGAATTAACTGAATTAACAGAAGCAAGCCGCTCACTTCCAAAAGTTTTGTTTTCTGCACATCCTGACAGCATTGAAAATATTTTGGATTACAGCAGAAATTTTAGAATGTAGTTTGCAGTTTGCAGATGAAATTGATTCACTGGTATATGATACTTATACCATTGTAGTATCAAAATTTGTGACGTTCGAATTGCTTAATTGTACTATCGATGTATTACCGATAGCAAAACTTATAACTGTAAACTGCCAACTGAACTGAGAACTGCCAACTGCCAACTTCCTCAAAGTCCAGTTCTGTCAACCACATTACTGATCTTAGGAACGGTTTGTAAATAAGCCCAAATTCCTTGAATTTCATAGTCTTTCAAATTGGCCATAGGAGCCATCGGATATCTGAGTAATTTTCCATCAGGGCGTTTCCCTTCTTTCATGGCTTTATAAAAATCATCATAACTCCATTTTCCAATCCCCGTATTAGAGTCGGTTGTAATATTCGCAGAGAGTATTTTCTTTCCATCAAGGTCGATTAGTGTATTACCACCTCCCAGATAACCAAGAGAATTTTCTGGTAACATAATGTCAAGTTTTTTAAAATCAGCAGAATGACAAGAGTAGCATTCAATTTTGCTCTGCACTACATATTTTCCATACGCTACACGATCAGCAGTATCAGGTGCCATAATTGGTCTTTCAGGATATGGCAATGGTTTGAAAACCACATTGCAAAGGAATTTACTCAAAAAACTGGGTTGATTCGCAGGGTGAGCCGATTCTGATAATTGAACTATAGGCATGTCAGATTTAAGAAAACAGATTATTGATTCAAGGTCGGCATCAGACAATCCGGGAAATTTGGGCATCCAGATCGGAGCATACCTGCCATCCTTTCTCAGCCCGGTTCTTAAGAAATGAGCGAGTTCTGCAGCCGTCCATTTTCCAATGCCATAGGTTGGATGATTGGTAATATTGGGTACCCTTACTTTACCGAAACTAGGGTCCAAATCCTTCATCAGTCCACCGCTGAGTTTTCCATCTTTGCCCAAATGACAGCTACTGCATAACAAAGAAGAAATCCGGGCACCTTCTTCGATTTTTTCTGGGGTCGGTACAATAGCAAATTCTTTTATAATCGGTGGATCATAGGTAGGAATCCCTTTGAAATGGATATAGCTGATAACCAATAGGATCACTGCGGCTACAGCAGCAATTAAATAGAGTAGAATTTTGAAGGCTTTTTTCATAAATTTTGGTTTTAGTAGTTGAGTTTTACGGAAATTGCAGCTTTATGGAATCGAAGATAGTAAAGACATTAGAACTGATAAAAGGGAAGGAAATAAATCTTTTCAGAAGACATCCATGGGTATTTTCAGGAGCATTATTAGAAATCCCGGTTCAATTAGAAGATGGAGAATTGGTCTATGTTTCAGATAATAAAAAACAACGATTGGGATTTGGTCATTTTCACCGAGGTAGTATTGCCATAAAGATGCTCTATTTTGGGATCGCGGATTACAAGGATGAATTTTGGATGAATCGGATGAAAGATGCATTCGACTTAAGAATGCAATTTCAATTTGATGAAAACAATACAAATTGTTTTAGATGGATACATGGTGAAGGAGACCAGTTACCGGGATTAATAGTGGATATGTTTGATGGAATTGTTGTCATTCAGTGTCACACCATTGGGATGCACAAACAGATCGAGCAAATTGCAGAAGGAATAAAAAGTATTTATAGTACTAAATTAATGTGCATCATTGATAAAAGCAAAGAGAGTTTACCAGCTGACTATGGCGCTACTATTCAAAATAAAATACTTTTTGGGAATTACGATGAAGCTATTTGTATGGAAAATGGTTTCCGTTTTATTGTGGATTGTTTGACAGGACAGAAAACCGGATTTTTTTTAGATCAACGAGAAAACAGGAAATTACTTTCTCACTATGCAAAAGGAAAAACAGTTTTAAATGCTTTTAGTTATAGTGGCGGTTTTAGCATTTATGCTTTGGGTAATGGTGCAAAACAGGTAAGGTCTGTGGATGTATCTAAAAAAGCACTTGAATTATTAGATCAAAATTTAAGTCTCAACAATTTTGCGACTTTCCCTCATGAAAATAGTTGTGCCGATGTAAACGATTATTTGAAAAACATGGACTCTGATTATTTTGATCTCATTATACTGGATCCTCCGGCATTTGCAAAAAGTATTTCGAAAAGACATGCTGCCGTGCAAGCCTACAAACGAATCAACTTGCTTGCAATGAAAAAAATTAAAAAGAACGGATTGCTATTTACCTTTTCATGCTCCCAGGTTGTCGATGAACAATTATTCTACAACACCATAGTTTCTGCGGGAATTGAAAGCGGAAGAAGTATTCGGGTTTTGCATAAATTATCACAGGGACCTGATCATCTGGTTAGTTTGTTTCATGTGGAAGGAAGTTATTTGAAAGGATTGGTTTTATTAGTTGATTGATGATGGTTTGAAATGGTTAAATGGTTGAATGGTTGTGTTATCGGTTTGTTCAATGACAGCAATTTAAATTATTTATTTTTTCCATCATCGGTCGCAATCAATCAT
>JAYVIT010000247.1:0-6916 GCA_043769965.1 Saprospiraceae bacterium | reverse complement strand
AGCAGATCCGGAAATCGAAACTGATAAGAACCCCAGAACAATCCAATATGTTTTGACAGAAAATTGCATAATCAATTTGTTGAGTAGTGCGAAGTTAATAATGTGTCTTTTTTATTCTCTTTCACCAACATACACAAGACACTTGCAACTAGAAGCATTAATCCTCCCAATGCAACTGCATGCAATGAATTTTGATGGAGTATGTTTTTCATCACCCAACCAAAACATAAAGCTGCTATTATTTCAGGAATGACAATAAAAAAATTGAAGATTCCCATGTACACTCCAGTCTTACCTTCGGGAAGATATGGTGCAAAAATCGCATAAGGCATAGAAAGAATACTGGTCCACGCAATACCAACTCCGGCCATACTTATAAACAAGGAACTGCGATCATGGACAAATAATATGAGAATTAATCCAACACCACCTGCTGCAAGACTCCACCGATGTGCTTTGGTTTTTCCAAACCGGTCGGCAAGATATTTTAAAATGAAAGCAAAACAAAAAGTAACCAATGAGTAAAAAGCAAATAATAATCCGGCAAATTCAATCCCTTGTCTGTAAAGAGGATCTTGATTGGATCTGGCTTGGTAAAAATGAGTGGCCACCGCATCGCTAAAGTGAAACCACATCAAGAACATTCCCATCCAACTAAAAAATTGAACGATCGCAATTTTTTTCATTACAACCGGCATATCCTTAATATTAGCAAGAATATCACGAAATCCAATAATTGTTTTATTGACTATTGACTCTTTATTCTTGACTATTGTTTCCGCCGGTGGATATTCCTTCGTAGTAAAAATTGTATAAAGTATTGCAGTTAAAAAAACAAAGGCTCCGATGTAAAAAGAATACTTTACAGATAAAGGAATACTTAGATTATTAGAAGAATCTTCCAGGTGAATCCAATTGGTAAAGATCCAGGGCATAGCAGAAGCAACAACAGCTCCCAAGCCAATGAAAAAACTCTGCATGGTAAATCCAGTGGTCAGTTGTTTTTCTGGCAACATATCAGAAACAAAGGCCCTGAATGGTTCCATGCTGATATTGATCGAAGCATCAAGTATCCAAAGTAATCCAGCGGCCATCCATAATGCTGTGCAATTTGGCATTAAGATTAAACACAAGGATGATAAGATCGCCCCGATCAGAAAATAGGGTTTCCTTCTTCCTAAAAAATTCCAGGTATTGTCTGATAAATAACCAACAATCGGTTGAACAATCAATCCAGTCATTGGTGCAGCTATCCAAAGTAATGGAATCTGGCTATTCTCTGCTCCAAGATATTTATAGATGGCACTCATATTCGCCATTTGAAGACCCCACCCAAATTGAATTCCTAAAAATCCAAAACTCATGTTCCATATCTGCCAGAAACTCAATTCTGGTTTATTTGATTTGTTTTCCATTTTATTCTTTGATAAATATTTTATATTCCCAGGAATTTAATTTAAACCTAGTGCCCTCTGATAATTTTTGCTTCTTTTTTGAATTAAATTCAATGTATTCAGAATTCAGATCTTTGCTTTTGATTTTTGTTGTCTGATTCTCTTCGCTTAAATTAAAAAAACAAATCACTTCATTCTGATCTTTAGTTCTTTTGAATGCTAAAATATTTTTATTCACATCTGTTTCAATCCAGTTGATTTTACCACCGGATGAACCAGCATATAGTGCAGGATTATTTTTACGAAGAGTAATCAGATTTTTAAAAAATGATTCGCAGACAAAGTTTTTAAACCCTATAGTGTCTTTATCAAAAAAACGCAAGCGCTTTTTCAAAGGCTCTTCTTGCCCACTATAGATTAATGGAATGCCATCCAATACAAATGTCAGGGCGCTGAATAATTGGTGTGCGGATCCAAGTGTTTCAAACTCTGTGCCTTTCCAGCTGTTTTCATCGTGATTCGTTGTGAAGTACATATGAAAACCTTTTTCAAATTTGTTAGAATCCTCTTCAATATACTTTACAAAATCAATTGCACTTTTGGTACCGTTAGCAATTTCGTGAATTAAATTTTGAAAAGTCCAACCATAATCCGCATGAAATAAACCACGATTTCTATGTTGACTTTCTTCTGCTTCAGCCAACATAAAAATAGATTTATTCATACTTCTAACATTCCTGCTGAATTGCAACCAGAAATCGTCCGGCACCATCATCGCCACATCACATCGAAATCCATCAACATTATACGTATCCAACCAATACAGCATTGACCTGATCATTTCAATGCGCATGTTTTTATTTTCGTAGTTTAAGTCGGCTACATCAAACCAGTCTGTTCCTGCTGCATGTATTATAGTATCTGTAGCAGGATCTTTTGTATACCAATCCGCATGGCTTTGGATCCATGGATGACTCCACCCGGTATGATTCGGCACCCAATCCAAAATGACTTTCATTCCTAACTGATGCGCTTCATTAACTACTGATCTGAAATCTTCAGAAGATCCGAATTCTTCATTTACTTCAAGATAAGATGCTATTGAATAATAGCTACCCAAACTTCCTTTTCTTTTGATTTTACTTATTGGATAGACCGGCATAAACCATAAAATATCAATGCCCATTTTTTTTAAGCGTGGAAGATGTTTCTTAAATTCCAAAAATGTTCCCTTCTCTGTATATTGTCGCACATTGACTTCATAGATTACACTTGAATCAAGCCAGGCAGGCATTGGTATTCCTTCCTGAGTTTGTGCGAAGTTTTTACTCAATAAAAAAAATGCAATAAAAAAATATAACAATTTATCCATCTACTAGTATTCAATAAAATAATTCATTCCCCAACAATTAAAAAATTAAACCTACCTACGGCAGGCAGGCAATTTAATCCCATAGGGATCCCTACGGGACAATTTAACAATTATCCAATTCAATCCAATATAACTTTGGCTAAAGGAGGTACCAGGTACGTTTTGCTTTTATAAATAATTTTTACTTCCAGGTTACTTTGATTTTCAACTTCAGCCCAGATTGCTAATATTTTAAACTTCAATCGTTGGTTGCGAAACATAAAAGTAAATGAAAATGATTTCCAAGCCTCCGGTAATAATGGTTTAATGAAGATGGAATCATTTACTATTCGCAATCCACCGAAGCCTTTTACTATGCTCATCCAGGATCCAGCCATACTTGTGATATGCAATCCATCACAGGTGTCGTTATTATAGTCATCAAGATCCAAGCGTGATGATTGCAGATACATTTCATATGCCTTGCTAAGTTTATTAAGTTTGGCTGCTAAAATACAATGGACACAAGTAGACAATGATGATTCATGGACAGTTCTGGGTTCGTAATATTCAAAATTTTTGCGAATCGTTTCTAAATCAAAATGTTCTTCAAAAAAATATATCCCCTGTAATACATCCGCTTGTTTAATGAAGCAGGACCTAAGTATGCGATCCCAACTCCAGTGCTCATGAATTGGTCTTTCTTCATTTTTCAAATCCAGAATAGTATTTTGTTCCTTTTCCAAATAGCCATCCTGTTGTAAAAAAATACCTAGATTCTGATCCTGCGGTAAATAGACTTTATCAGACACTTCCTTCCAATAATCTGTCTCTGTTGCTTTTAAATTTGTTCTTAAAATGATTTGATCATAAAACAAATTTTCATTTTTCGATTTTAACAATAATTCAACACCATACTCCAGACACCATTTTGCGATGTATAATGTATACCAATTGTTATTTACATTGTTTTCATATTCATTTGGGCCCGTAACGCCATGCATGACATATCGATCGAGAATCTTTGTATAGTGCATTCGTTGGATCCAAAACCGGTTGATTGCAATAATGATATCTATACCATACTCCCAGATGTACGATTCATCTGCTGTTTGCCTTACATAATCAAATATTGCATAAACGATAGCACCATTCCTGTGAATTTCTTCAAATGTAATTTCCCATTCATTGTGGCATTCCTCTCCATTCATGGTTACCATAGGATAAAGAGCGGCACCTTCACTGAATCCCAATTTCACAGCATTCTCGATAGCTTTGGACAAATGATAATAGCGATATAAAAGCAATTGCCTGGCAACATTTGATTGAGATGTGCCCAAATAAAATGGAATACAATAGGCTTCTGTATCCCAATAGGTACATCCACCATACCGTTCACCGGTAAATCCTTTCGGTCCTATATTAAGACGTGTATCCTTACCCGTGTAGGATTGGTACAATTGAAAAATATTAAACCGGATTCCTTGTTGGGATGCATCATCTCCTTCCACTTGTATATCTGCATGCTTCCAAATTTCACTCCAGTAATTGCATTGATCCTGCAATCTTTGCTCGAAAGGTATTTGACTCCACCATTTCACTTTATCAATACATTTCTGACCTATTTGATCAGAGGAATAATCTAAATTTGAAATCTGACAAACTGATTTTTCCAGTATTAAATAATCTCCCTCATACAATTTGCATTCTATGGACTGCGAAACATATCTATTTTGTATAGTCGTATTTATTGAGTCCGAATGAAGTGTTCCATTGATATAAAACGTATTTTGAATTCCTGAACAAACATGAAAATTTGTTTTTTTTGTTTGTGCATGCGACACTAGAATTCCATTTTGTTGATATTCATTGACGCGCTCCCAAAAATCATCCTCATAGTTTGAATCTTCATTGCGGATATTAAAATCACAAAATGATTCACATTTAATCGAAACTGCATCCTGTAAACTGTAGATACTGTATTGCAAAGCTCCACATTCATCCCAGCCCATACTGTAATAGCGTATGATTTGGAATTCAAGAGGAATGTTGTTTTGAGTTTCCAAACTAACAATGCGTTCGAGATATCCTTTATCCATGTGTAAAATCCTTTTGAAGGAATGGACTTTACTCTTTGCTAAATCAAGAACTTCACCATTGATTAAAATTTTGATCCCGGACCAATGCGCTGCATTAGGTACTTTCGCATAATATTCAGGGTATCCTACTTTCCACCAACCAACCTTTGTTTTATCAGGATAATAAATTCCTCCAATATAATTTCCTTGCAGCGTTTCACCACTATAGCCCTCTTCGAAATTTGCACGACCTCCCATGCGTCCATTCCCTATACTAAAAATACTCTCGCTGTTTTTTTGGAATTCAGGATGAAAGCCTTCTTCAATAATTTTCCACGGATCTGTTTTTAGGTACTGATTCATTAAATATTAAAATTATAGTTTGTTCATTCGATTAATAATTTCATCTACTTTCAAATTTTGAAATCCATTATACACCAGATCTGCTTCTTTCAATTGTTTACTTAAACCAATTCCTACTACTTTCATTTGTGCTCTGTGCCCCGCTTCAATTCCTTTTATTGAATCTTCAAATACAACACAGAAATTAGCTGGATGATTTAGTTCTCGGGCAGCCAACAAAAATACTTCCGGGTCGGGTTTACCATTTGTTACCATATTGCCATCTACAATTTCCGAAAAATAAGATAATATGCCGACTTTCGAAAGAATATGCCTGGCGTTTTTACTGGCTGAACCAACTGCCATAGGAATTTTTCTACCCAAAGCCTCAAGTAGAAACTCTTTTACCCCTGTCAATAAATCTGTTTCATTAAGTTCAGACAAAGAAGATAAGTAGATTTCGTTTTTTTTATTCGTTAAATCAAGTTTTTCTTTAGCAGGTAAGTTAACCCCGACTTCATTTAAAATAAGTTCCAGTGATTCTGCCCTGCTGACTCCTTTTAATTGCTCATTTAATGATTCTGTTAGGTCAAAATCAAATTTTTTTGCCAGTTCCTTCCAGGCCAGATAATGATGTTTTGATGTATCCACCAGCACACCATCCAAGTCAAAAATAAATGCGTAACTCCCATCCAGCTTAAGTTCCATGTATTCCTAATTTTCCATTAATAGATTTGCATTCTTTGACTGATAGATAAATTTGCAATTGCCAAGATAGATTCATTTTTCCAGCCAGCGCAAGTTATTATATTTTTATCCAGAATAAGAAAGTCCTCAAATTTATTTGCTATCACCTTGCAATTTTTGCCTTTTCCAAAATGATTTGACCATTTTTATCGAAGTCAAAAGTAAAATAATGCAAGTATTAATAGAAGAAAAAATTATTTTGGAAATGAACAAAAATTAAGTGCTGCTCCAAACTTTAAGTTTTAAAATTTTTATTGATTAGGGATTTGAATTCTTAAATATCAAAAAAGATTGTATTCAGTTCATCCATTTAGTCCAATCTCATATCTTCTTTCCACTATTTCTTATCTCCTTTTTCCTGGCCAAGCTAAAATTTTCGTTTCCATATCCATCAAAATTTCGTATATTACCAATCCGTTTCAAATTCCGATTGAAACCTAGCTACTAGATTTCCACTACCTAAATTTATGAATTATGACACCAGCATTGTTTTATGTGAACCAACTCAGAAGCTACTTCTCAGGAATTTTAATTCTATTTCATTCCGCTTTCATATTTGCGCAAACCTTTCAAACGACTATCGGGTATCCGCTACCAGCTTATGAAGATGGAGTAAGTGGTATTATCACAAATACCGGTGAGTACCTCATATTGGGAAGCAACTTCAATCATCCTTCCGGATTATTTAATCAGAATGGAGATATGCAATTGATCTGGATGAATAGTTTTGGAAATGTATTAAATCCTGGAAGAATCATCGGACAGGATGTATTGGAATCCGGTTCCTGGATTGAAAAAGCGAATGATTGCAATGGAAATCAAGGATATATTATTGCAGCCAATGAATTCGGTGCAGGAGCACATAATATGTTACTCACATTTACAAATCTTGCAGGTGTTCCTGTTTGGGTACGAAGGATTGGTATCCCTGCTGATGACGAACAAAGCACTTGTGTGAAACAAGATAACGCAGGTAATTTTATACTTGTCGGAACAAAAACCTA
>JAYVIT010000246.1:0-15048 GCA_043769965.1 Saprospiraceae bacterium | reverse complement strand
GGGTTGGTTAATAAGTTCTTAGTGAATCCCAATTCCTTCATTCTTTAATTCTTTCATTGTACTTAAAGCCTTCTCCCAGCAAATGTAAATCCAATTCTGATTAAATGACAGCTTGGCTGAATTTGATTACAAATTCAATGATAACTCTGAAATTATTTCCTGTGCGGGTGACAAATCTGCTTAAGATTCATAAATCTGCTTAAACTAGAAAGCGACATTCGAGCCTTTACAGTTTGTTGCACAATACAAGAATTATATAACTGATGATTGACAGTAAACCGAGTAGGCCTTTTAGTGGAATGACAATAGTATAGTCATAATCGAAGAATAGTCATTTGTATTTTAATTCGGTAAATTGTTTTAGATCTTGTAATTATATCCTAAAGTAAATTGAAAAGCATTAATAGATTTTGCGAAATTATTTGCAGTTTCTTTTATAATACATTTTTCAAAAGAAATACCAATAATGAATTGCCTATATAAATAACTTGAATTTAATTTAATTCCAAAAATAGTCTCACTATATCTTAATTCATCCTTTCGACCAAAACTATTTTTGCCAATGATTTTAGGAATATAATATATTAAAGGACCACAGCCTATTCTTAAATTATTAAATGGTTCGTAGGAAAACAAAACTGAAGAAGTATATTTAATAAATTCAAGCTCTATTAATGGGGTTGATCCGTGATCTTTGGCTTTAACATATTTTTTTGTCCTTGAAATTTGAAATCCTATATTAATATAATTGCTTAAACGACGATCTAATCCCACGCCTAATAAAATACTATTACAGCTATATCCTTTATTTAAAACTTCATATCCCCATATATTCTCAGGCTCTCTAGCATTTGATAAATCAATACCAATAAAGCCATTGATGTAAGTTTGCGCATTTATTTTACCCAATACCAAAATCATTAGGTACAATAATTCAATCGCTCTCATTATTAGTTTATTCAACTTTACACTATATTCCTTTGACTTATTTCGATGAATCCAATAATGAAGTATTTCAATTCGATCAGATTGTGCTTGATCTGACCAAATTATTGTTCTCTTAACCACTTTTCTGTATCTAAATTTGCCTGATCATGTGATTTAACTCTTCCCGCCATAATATCTTGTAGACCATTTTTAATTTTATCAATAGCACTTTCAGGTAAAATTATGTTTGATGCATCAATTTCTAAATCTAATAATTGAATTGCCTCCAATAATAAATTTTCATCATCAATAAGATCTATTTTTTGATGTAGTCTGTCTTTTAAATTCGATACAGTCATTTCAAAATAAAATTATATGTAAAAATACTATAAAAAACATGAAATTAAAAATAAATTCAAAAATCTGAAATTTCATTTATCTATTATCTTGGGCATAGGTTAAAGCCATTCTCCCACCAAATGTAAATCCAAATGACAGCTTGGCTGGATATGATTATTCAAAAAGTAGAAAATCTGAAATTATTTCCTGAGTGGGTGACAAAACTGCTTATGATTTATAAATCTGCTTGAATTATAAAGCTACATTCGAGGCTTTCACAGTTTGTTGCAGATTGTGTGAATTAAGATGATGATGATATTGTAAGTGCTGTACTAGGTAATGCTGGATACCAAGATGCATTTAGTTGGTATAGATGCAAAATACACTAAAGCAAGAATTAAATTATTTTTGCCTTGAATTGACCACATCTAAATTGAACAGCGGGTGCATAAATGTATAGATTAGATTGACGCTCAAGGTTAAAGTATAGATTGAAATTATCTTCAATGAATTGACTATCAAATTTCGTAATTTCAATAGAATTTTCAAATGTGCAATCAAGTTTCCAACCAGCATCAAAAACATCACCATCTGCGGTAGTTCTAAAGTATACGGCTCTTAATGTGTTGGAATCTTTCGCATAAGTTTCTTCGTCGAACAATTTTTGTTTGCCTTTTTGATTGATATAAAACTCGAGTTCAATTAGATCCCTTTTATTGACCCAATTAAAAAGATTTCTCCAATCCGTTGTATCAAAATAATTACGCATTACGATTCCATGACGACCATTACCATTTGTAACTTCTGCATTTGCTTTCCAGTTAATATATCCATTATTTTGAACTAATTTAACAGATGTTGCTAAAGTAGAATCATCTCGAATTAAATACTCATATAAATCACGCGAGTTTTCAATATTTTCAATAGGAATTAATGAAAAATCAATACAATTTTCATTATTAGTTGAAACACATTCTTTTGTACAAGAAAATGTAAATAATAAGAATATAAACATCAAAAAAGATTTCATAAATGAAAATTAATTAACAATGATACTGATAATTTCACTTCCTTCTTCGAAATTCAATTTCAATATATAACCCGGCGATTAAATTATGAGAGGACCTTATTTGTATGCGTCTTTTCGGTTCCTGATAATTAGGATATTAATTATTTTTTTAATATCGTCAATAGAATATATAATTCTAAAATTTCCATTTCTAATTCGGAAAAAATGCTCAGGACCTTTAAGTTTTTTATATCCCTTGGGCCTTGGATTACTTTGAAGAGAATCGATAGATAAGACGATTTTTTGGATTTCTGATTTTTGAAGTTTATATAATTCTTTTTCGGCTGGGCTCGCAAGAATTATTTTATAGTTCATATTAATTTCTTCTTTTTAAGATCAGCTTTTACCTTCAGCCAATTTTTGGATGGTTCCATCTTTCTTTTTGAAGCAATAGTATAGTCACAAAAATCTTCCCATAGTTTTTTATTCTTTTTTAAATCAATTTGAACGGCAACTTTTTCATTGCTTTTATCGGTTAAATAAGACACTCCTTTCATATAAGTCAAAATTATTCACAAAAATAGTGATTCTTTGGTAAAATTTATAAATGATTGATATGATATGTAGAAGTCACGCTTGGGCTCTCTCATAACTTCTGTTTTATTTCAAAGTAAAGGTTCTGTCTCTTCACATTCATCAAGATCAAAAAATCTATTTTGTAAACTGTAAACTATCTTTGCTACACATATTCTAAAGCAAAAATACTTCGTGTATAAATCAGACGTACTCATCATCGGCACCGGTATAGCCGGACTCAGCACTGCCATTCAGCTTGCCATTAAGCGAAATGACTTATCCATCACGATTGTCAGTAAGACCAATAAGGATGAATCCAATACCCGTTACGCGCAGGGTGGTATTGCTGCTGTCTGGGATCGCATTAAAGATGATTTTGAGAAACACATCTTTGATACTATGGATGCCGGAGATGATTTGTCGGATGAAAAAATTGTACGGATTGTTGTAGAAGAAGGACCACAGCGAGTACAAGAACTGATTGACTGGGGCGCACAGTTTGATAAAATAAATGAAATGGAATATGACCTCGCCAGGGAAGGGGGCCATTCAGAAAAACGAATCCTGCATTACAGGGATCTCACCGGTGCAGAAATCGAAAGAGCATTACTCGAAAAAACAAAGGAATATCCCAACATAAAAATTCTCGAATATTATTATGCCATTGATGTCATCACGCAACATCACCTGGGATTTAATGTCACCCGCATCATGCCTGACATAGAATGTTATGGTGCATACTTATTAAATCTCAAAAATCTGGAAGTCGAAACGCATCTTGCAAAAATTACGGTATTAGCAACTGGTGGAACTGGCCAGATGTATCGCACCACAACGAACCCGGTGATTGCAACCGGAGATGGTATTGCAATGCTGTATCGCGCAAAAGGTCATGTGGAAAATATGGAATTTGTACAATTTCATCCAACAGCACTGTACAATCCTACAGGAGATAATCCAGCATTTTTAATTTCTGAAGCGGTGAGAGGATTTGGCGGAATATTAAAAACAAAAGATGGCGTAGCATTCATGCAGAAATATGATGAACGCGAATCTTTGGCTCCAAGAGATATTGTCGCCCGTGCCATAGACAGCGAAATGAAAGCACGTGGTGAAGATTATGTTTGTCTCGATTGCCGGCATCTGAATAAAGATGAATTCATTCTGCATTTTCCAACTATTTATGAAAAATGTTTGAGCATTGGAGTGGATCCAATGAAACAAATGATTCCCGTCGTTCCTGCTTGTCATTACATGTGCGGAGGAATTAAAGTGGATGAATACGGTAGAAGTTCAATTCAAAAATTATACGCATGCGGTGAGTGTACCTGTACGGGTTTGCATGGAGCGAACAGGCTTGCATCAAATTCATTATTGGAAGGAGCGGTGTTTGGATATCGCATTGCAGCAGACATTCAACAAAACATCAATCAAATTGAATTAAATATCAGTATACCCGAATGGGATGCCACAGGTACTGCATATCCGAAAGAAATGGTATTGATTACACAAAGCATTAAAGAGCTGAAGGAGATCATGTCCTATTATGTCGGTATAGTAAGAAGCAATGTCAGAATAAAAAGAGCACTAAACCGGCTTCATCTGTTGTATGATGAAACCGAAGAACTTTACAATTCAAGTAAACTATCTGCCGCACTTTGCGAATTGAGAAACTTAATAACCATTGGATATTTGGTAACGCGATCTGCAAGCATGCGAAAAGAAAGTCGGGGATTGCATTATACGACTGATTATCCGGAGAAGAATAATTTTAAACAATCGTCATTGTTGTGAGGAGTTGCAAGTTGCAAACTTGCAACAACATAAGTAGTTCTTGCTGGCGTCCCGCCAGCAATTTGCTTCATGCTCTCGGTAATCCGGAAGCCTTTTCATACACCAACTCACTTTCATATCCCCTTACAATCAAAGCTTGTATGGTTCTATTCAAATCTTTTTTTTCTTCGAAAATCCGTTTTAAAAGAATTTGTAATTGTTGATGATATGCTTCTTCTTCAATTTCGGTAAGAGCTATTTGAATTATGGGATCTGTAATAAACCGGGCTTTCAAATGTGCGATGATTTTATTTTTACCCCAATGGTGGATCTTGAATTTTCCACGAGCAATTGATCTGGCAAATCGCTCTTCATTCAGAAATCCTTCGTCGAGAAGTTCTAAAAATATTTCGTCAGCAGTTTCCTTATCAGCTCCCAGCTGAGTTAATTTTTGATTTACTTCAAAATGACATCTATCCTGATAAGCACAGTAATGTTGTAATTTTTTTAATAGTGTGGATTTTATAGTTTGCATTCAGGATGTAATTATCAATAAAGATGCAAAATTTATATTTTTTCCCCTTTTTTGCATCTACAATACTGCAAATATGTAATTTTGCAACCTCTTAAAGAAGAAATCAATTGATTTAATCATCGAATTGTCTACATTAATTTCAATTGACCTCATATTCCTATTGAATTGGTCCCATAGCTCAGTTGGTTAGAGCATCTGACTCATAATCAGAGGGTCCCTGGTTCGAGCCCAGGTGGGACCACGAATGCCGGTCCCGATTAAATTTTCGGGAGAGAGAGTGTCAGTGTGGAATTGAATAGACCTTATATACTCCCTAAATTTTAGCTGGAGGAAGCTCATTTGAAGGTTTAACTATAACATAAACACCCGCAACTCTAATCAGTCAGGTTCCTCTAAAAGACAGAAATGATCAAAAATATCATATTCGATTTTGGGAATGTGTTACTTAATCTGGATGAGTCGGCAACTTATAAGGCTTTAGAAGAATTTTTGGACCCTCTAAAGTCATCGGATCTCTTTCCTTCTGTTATATTTCCCTTCGACAGAGGCGAAATTTCTGAAGAGGCATTTTTTAACAGGCTCCAAAGAAGATCAAAAATAGTATATCATGTGGAAACATATTATAAAGCCTGGAACGCAATGCTTCTGGATTTGCCGCCAAACAGAGTGGATTTATTGCGGCACTTAAAAAAAACACATCGCTTATTTCTATTGAGCAATATCAATATCACCCATCTTAGATTTGCAAGAAGAAAATTGGAAAAGGAAAATAATATATTCGATTTTGAAAATCAATTTTTCGAAAAAGCATATTATTCTTTTGAAATCGGAATGAGAAAACCAGATTCTGAAATTTATCAATTTGTTTTACAAGATTCTAATCTAAGTGCTGAAGAATCTTTGTTCATTGATGATAAAATTGAAAATGTAGAAGGAGCCAAACAAGCCGGATTGAATGCTTATCATCATAATCCAGAACAGGATATTGAGGATATAATTTTTGGTTTACTTGATTAAAATCAATTTTGCGCTCATTATTCCCGACTTCAAATACACCTGAACAAAATACATCCCTTTATTAAAATGCTTTGTGTTGAATTTATTTTGATGTGAATTTTGATTTGATTCCAACACAATTTTTCCGGAAGTGTCAATAATCAATATTTTTTCCGGAGTTTCCTTTGAAGTAATAATTGTAATTTCATCATTCGCAGGATTTGGATAAATTTCAATTTCATTGTTGAGATCAACGGTTTTTGTTCCTACAGGAAAGCAACAATATTCATATGGTCCAATATCCCATGAAGCACCATTCACGCCATCACCATCTAAAGGACGTGGCATGCCTTCTATATCCAAATGCACAACACCAGTTACATTTGCACCTTTGTCAATAGCTAGTGCACTTGCAGCAGTAAGATGAAAATCACCAGGTGCAGATACAAAATTGGGATTGCCTTGTTGCCCATTCAATTCCTGGATTGGGAAAGCAGTTCTAAATGATGAAAGTGTTGAATAATTATTATTACCAACCCGGAGAATGTTGCTACTTGCTACTGGAAAGTAATAAAGATTATGATCCATAGTTACACCCGTCAAACCTGTGGTAGATAAAACACTTACTAATGCATGGTTTGTATTTGCGGAAGTTTTATAAAAAATATTGTTTTTAATTTGCACATTAACTGGATTCGGAGAATTAAAATACAACAGTGCATTTTGATTGTTGGTACTATGAATAAGATTGTTGTAAATAAAAATATCCTTGACCGGACAGGTATTAGAAACGATGACCTGTGCTGGAAGAATATTATTTTTTATCGTGATGTTCTCACTCAATAATGTTTGCGTCCCGGACTCCGACTTTATTTCTATACCCTGAGGAGAATTGTACACCACATTTCCTTCAATGGTCACATTTTTTGTTCCTGAACCAGAATCTCCTCCAACATGTATAGTATGAATGTACATATCGTGAATGATGTTGTTTTTAATGACCAGGTCATTGGAAGATCGCAACTTCAATCCATCGTCTGCATTTCTAATTTCATTGCCTTCGAACAACACATCCATACATTGGCTGATATACATGGTATGCACAAAAAAACTTCCGCAGCCATTGCTGTCAAAAACATTGTTTCTAAAAATTACATGATCCGCCGAAGAAAAGATACCGTGACCTGTGCCCTGATTCCCATTTTTTTCCAGCAAACAATTTTCAATAATGATATTTTCCTGATAGAGAATCATACCGGATAAACAATTACTGATGTGAAGATTGTCCAGAATGATATCATGAGGCCTCAATGTGTAAAACGCTTCATTGATATATGCACCAACGGGTCTGTTACCAATAGCCGAAGATGAAGTCAGGGCCAGGTTTTGAATTCTCAGATAGGAAGCAGCTGCGTTTGCTGACGCTCTGCAAAGTAGTACTTCACCTGTTCCGGTTTTATCAATGAGCGGTTTGTTTCCAATACCGTATGCTCCGATGAAAATATAATTAGTTGGAGTTCCCTGCGCTGCACCAATGACTATGCCTGTTGAACCGGACCATCTGTCTCCCCTTCTTAAAAAAATGCTATCACCTGCTTTAGCGAGAGAATTCATCAAGCCATTAAAAGCGGAAAGACTCCGCTTCGGACCATTGGTATTATTATTATTAGGGACTGGCAGTGTTCCACTCCAGGAATCATTGCCGAGACTTTCAGAAAAATAATAATTGGTGCTAAAAGCAGAGCTAGTATAAAATAGGACAAGAATTAGAATAATATTATGGTATTTCATTTAGATTTATTATGCAAATTATTGAATTCTTGATTCCATCAGAAATTAATTCTATTTAAAAAAAGTATAATTTTCAAATAAACTAGCTCTTTAATAGAGAATCAAATTCTTCTTTAGTAATGTGACACTGATTTAAAATTGCTCGCAATGTACCTTTATCTATAATATTATGATTTGGGATTGTGGTTTGTGAAAATGGATGATCTCTTCTCATAATGATATGACTCCCTGTTTGCCTTCTAATATAAAAATTTGCTTTTGTAAGCGCTTTTACACATTCCTTACCTGAAATGGCTGGCAGTTTCAAACAGCTAATACTAAAGTATCAAAATTTTCCTTAGGAACATTTATTCCATCCTCTTCCAAAACCAAAATATACTCTTTAATTGCGTCTCTTATGTTTTCTATTGCCTCATCTACGGTTCTACCTTGACTAATGCAACCAGGTAAGGATGGACATTGAGAAACCCAGAAACCATCTTCTCCTTTGGATATAATTACTTGTCTCATATGGTTTGTATAAAATTATTATTGAACGTAATTCTTTCAAAGATATGAATATTTTAAAAAAAGTAAATAAATTGATTTACTTGATCAACGTAACATCTCCCTTCAAAATCAATTCTTCACCATCCTCAAATTGTACAATTCCATAATACACATACACACCAGCCATACAGGACTTATCATTAGATCGTCCGGTCCAACCATTGTCCAATCCGTTAGCTTGAAAATCTTGCTTTGAAAATACCTTGTTTCCCCAACGATCAAATATTTCCAGAGTACGGATCAAACTTACGGTACCATAAAAAGTAAAGATGTCATTTATGTTATCTCCATTGGGTGAAAATGTATTTGGAGCATAGACTTTATTGTCAAATACATTGATTGTGATGGAGTCCGATGCAGTGCAGCCATCTTCATTTGTGATGAGACAAAAGATGGTCAATGTTTGTGTTGGAAAAAGATTTGGTGTAGTGCAAGTGTAACAACTAATATTTTCTGAAGAATTCCAATCTATAATTTGATAGGAACCTGAAATCAATGCAGATAAATTGACTCTTGTTCCTTTTGCTACTTTTATATTGGGTCCGAGTTCTATGCCTGGAATTTCTGGCTCTATGAGATCAATGATGGTATCACTGATGCAGCCGTATGAATCTTTGACAAATAATAAATAACTACCTTTTGGTAGATTTTGAAATTCAGGATTTGGTTGAAATACTTTTCCTTCTAATGAATACAAGATTGGTGGATGTTGACTCAATACATTTTCAAATCGTATCGAACCGGTTTTATTCAAAGGATCACAGGGGATTTTTTGAATATCCAGAGACAAAATCTCAGGAGAAGGATTGATGCTTACATTCAATGTGTCAGCATATTTACAACCGAATTCATCACCATTAATGACATACTGGTATTTTCCTGCAATCAGTTTTACAGTGTTTAATGAATTGGTTTGAATCGAATCTCCTTTCCAACTGAATTGTTTCACAGGATCTTGAATGAATTGATTGAGTAGGACAATTTGTGGATCTGCAAAACAATAATTCAAAGTAATATCGAATAATAAATTTCTCGGCGGACAATCCGGTGATTTGCAATTTTCAATATTGCCGGCAATATCACTACAAGGACCCTCATCTTCAAGTGTAAGTTGAATGCTTGAACTGTCATTGAAGAATCGTTTTTGAATGACAAAGGTAGTATCATCAATGAACTGGCCCAAGTTGCCATTGAGAATAGCAATCTTATATTTCTTTACCCGCTTAATTGAATTCCATTTAAATGTAATTAAGCTATCAGTGGTTTCACAATTAATAATTGGTTTAGGAAGTGGCTCAAGAACTTCAATTTCTTTGGATGATTCATCAAGACATTTGAAGTGATTCAATTTTAATTTTAAAAACTTCTTGCCCGATAGATTCCATTTAATTTCGAGATCTCGATTTGCATTGATGAATTTATATATACCTCCATCAAAATTCCAGTTGAATGTAGCGGAATCTGCCTTGAATCCTTTGAATGTAATAATTGTAGTCGAATCCTGGCAAACCACACTATCCAGGCTAAAATCAGAAAATGGGTTTTCTCTGACGACAATTGTAGTATTTGCAAAATACTTACAACCATTCTGATCAAGTACACTGAATATCCTGTGATTTCCCGGACCTGCGAGTTGAGGATCAAACAATGCAGTTAAACTATCGACAATTCCAGGTCCTCTCCAACGCCAAACTCCATTGGTTTGATTTGGGTTTGTTACTGCATTTAAGAAAAACGGTTTCATAATTGCATCCAGGCATATGGTATCCACCGCTACAATATCAAGTTGAATTGGAGGACAGGTTTTAGATTGACATTCTAATTCATTAATTTTTTCAGGGCAATACGGATTAGACGCACTTACTTTTATTTTCACCGTTTCCCCTCTGTTTAAATTTGCAAAGAATGCAGTGGTATCAGATAGACGAATAAAAGTTCCTCCTTGCAACACATTAATCTTGTATGTTTCATCTGGATGAAATGTCCAGTTAAAAAGTATGCTGCTATCTGTTGCAAAACAATTGATAATTGGAATTTCCGGTGGAGAATGAACCTGAAAACTTTGGCATAAGCTATCCAAACATGATAAGCGTTCACTGCGTAAACAAATGGTATGCATTCCTGTATCTCGAAGTGCAAATCGAATTGAATTCGAAGTATTGCCAATTAATGATTGAATATTGTCGAATTTTAAAAACATCTTAGTTATTGTATCATGGCCGGCAAAATCCAATTGTAAAGTATCATCCAGGCAATAATCCATTTTATCCAGTCTAAATGCAGAAGATGGAATTGGGTTTACTTTAATTTTAAAACTGCTAAAGTCAGGACAGGTAGCAGAATCCGGAAAAGTATAAATGGTCGTATCGCTTTGCAATTTAAATACCAATGAATTTAATAAACAGTTGGAGTCATTTGAAGCACACGAGTAAAATGCCGGTGATCCAGTGTAAATTCCCACTTTTGTAAAAGGCAGTTTACCGAGATCGATTTCTGTATCATAGCAAATTTCAACATCCTGAAAAATTGCTTTATCTCTTGATAAAATTTTAAAGACAAGAGTTATAGCATCTGCACAATTTCCATTCGCCGCATTCAAATAAAAAACACTATCTCGATTAAGTATGATATATGATGAATCAACTCTATTGAAAACATCGCATGGGAAGGCACTGTGAATACTGATACTTGCATTTGAGTTATTGAGATCCTGAAATTGAATACTATTAAAAGAGATGGTATCTCCCGAACAATATCTCAACGAATCCAATAATACCAATTTTGGAAAACTTCTATTTCCATTCAGAGTAATCGATTGTGTTTTGATACAACTATGTAGTGAATCTGATTCATGAACAATGGTCAGAAAATATTCTCCGGCTTGTTTTACTAAAATTTTATTGCCTTGTCCAAGAGTGTCTTTGTTTTTGTTTGTCCACAGATACCGGAACTTCCCGGTACTTGGAATAAATGACGAATCCGCATAGAGTATAGCAAAGGTATCCTGGCAATTGAGATCATTTGTTTTATAGGGAATGGAAATCAGTTTAGAATAATTCAGATTAACAAATACAGAGGAATCGCAAAATGGTGCAAGTTTTGATTTATACACCAGTTTATAAATACCGGTGCTATCCAATGTTTTATTTCCAATTTTTAAAGTATCCGGAAAACAAAGCGAAGTATCGATCCAGGATTCAATGAGATCCAATTGCTCAACAACTACAGTGGTATTACTATCACAGCCATATTTGTTTTTATAAAAATACTCCCAGGTTCCGGGAGTAAGTGTAAGATTATTGAACCGATATGTTGTACCATGGCAAACATAAAATGGACCAAATTCTGTAGGAGGTGAATCATCGCCTATTTCCACATCAAGACAAACTTCATTACCGGTAAAGCAATCATTCAATCCTTTCACACAAATTTTTCCTAAGCCAGGTTGATCCCAGGTCACCTGTGCTTTATTATCCGTTGTGGAATTGATACTTCCATTTTCAACCCGCCATTCATAGGAACAAGCACCGATAATAGTCGCAATGGAATAATCTACAGTTGCTCCCTTGCACACCTGTGTTTTGCCAATTATTTTATTGGTAGTATTCGGCACAGGTGCTGCTGCGCTTCCGGAAGTAACAGTAAATGACACATCACAGGAGTTAGCACCATTGCCATCGAACACCAGGTAATAGATGCATCCTATTTTCAAAGGTTCCGTTGTTGTGAATGGCCAGGTTTGATTAGCAAACATGTTTGTATTGCAATTGCTGACTAGTCTGAAAGTTTGGCAATCATCTGAAGCATACACGCCCATTTCCACACCATTGTTTTGGGTGCAATTTGAAACAGAAACATTAAAACTCAAATTTGTAGACCCTGCAATAAATGCCAACCATTGCAAACTATGCTGAACCATAGTACAAAATCCTGGAGGAGCCTGACCGACAATTGTATTAGTTGTTTTTGCAGTTACCCCATTGAGATCACAAACCAGACAAGCATCTGTGCAGAAGTTAGAAAGAGGAACAGGACTCGATCCACAAGGGGAATGTCTTTGAGAATAGCCAGTCATAGTAAGACTTAGAAATAGGAATAAACTATAGCAATATGACCAGGCCGGTTTTTGCATTTGACAAAATTAAGGAAATCAGGATCAAATAGTAATCCAATTTAATTAATTGATTGCCCTAGAATTCAATTGATTTATTTACATTATCTGTAAAGCTGTATTTCAGAATGTATTAAAGCGCTTTTACAAGTTTATCCGGATTTGGATTTTGTTTTTGTAATTTTAATTGTCCAATCAACAAATTCTCATGCTATGAAGAATTCATTTTTATTTCGGATTCGAAGCTCCA
Source organism: Saprospiraceae bacterium (assembly GCA_043769965.1). Classification (GTDB taxonomy): domain Bacteria; phylum Bacteroidota; class Bacteroidia; order Chitinophagales; family Saprospiraceae; genus Vicinibacter. The sequence continues at coordinate 2,192 of JAYVIT010000246.1, read as the reverse complement.
CAATTGTTTTACTCTGTTTGCTTGAAGCAACCGCTGTTACAGCACAAGGAAGATGGGAAGCTTTGGGAAGTCCTGCAGGTTCTGCAATTGACAAAATGATTAGCACTACTGATAAGAAATTATTCATATTCATGCAATACTCAGGAATCCAGTATTCAGATGATTTAGGTCAGAATTGGACTATTAAGAATGATGGTTTGGAATCTTCAGCTTCAATCAGTCTTCTTGCTGCGGGTCCTGATGGAAGTGTATTTCTAACCATTGAAGATAAAATTTACCGTTTGAAATCGGTTCAATCCGACTGGGAGTATCTTGGCAATTTGGGTGCTAAAATTGATGCAATTTATTTATCCGATAACGGAAAATTATTTTTCATCCTAGGTAACACCATTTATGCTTCGGATGATGGAGGTTCAAATTTTGAATTGTTTTTTGAATCTCCATCACAATTTGGCACGATCTCAGGATTTTCATTTAATGGCAATAATAATAATTATCTCTGTAGTTACAAAAGTTCCAACTGCTGGTTATTTAATTTTAATGATGATGCCTCACAAGTAACTCAAATTGTCAGTGTAAATTTAAACCTAAAGAATTTAAGCTGGCATTCCGATGGTAATTTATTTTTAAATAATTATAACGACATATACAGGTGGAACGAATTCGATAAAAAGCTTAGTAAAGTCCAGATAAGTCCTAGCAATTCAAAAACCCTGGTCGGCCAGATCATCAAAGATCCTTATAACCAGCTGATCAATTTGAGCGATACCAGTTACCTTTCGATAGACGGGGGTACGAACTGGCAAGTCTTGAAAAATCAAGTCTGGGCAAAAAACAACAGCTATCCGAAACGAAATTTTACTTTCATAGATTCTTCATTGTTTATTTCGGAATATTTATGTGGCTCTGCTTCACTGATAAGATATATAAATATTGATTCGACTTATCAAAATTTATCCGACAAGTTAATCAATCAAAGTGTTTTTCAAATTGATATTGACACACTTCAACGAATGTTTATTAAAACATGTTTTAATTTAGTTGCAACGTATACAAAATCCCTACTTTCTATCGACAATGGTCAAAGCTGGACGAAAATGAACATAAATGGAGATGAAGTAATTAACATTCAATCAAACAAGGCTAATATTTATCATGCTGTTTGTCACGATTCGAGTTATTATTCGGTTGATTATGGAAAGACCTGGAATCCCTTAAAATATGAAATCTCTTCGTACAAGAATTTTTATTTTGCACCTGACCAAACTTTGTACATGGTTGGCCTGGGTGGACCATATCTTACTCGATCAAAAGTAGACGGCTCTGATTTGGAAATCATTGAACCAGGTATTTGTTGTGATGGCGATATACTCCAATTGCTGTTTCATCCAACAGGACGAATCTATATTAACTGGAGTGGTAATCTATTTTATTCTGATGCCCGTGGTGAAAACGCGCAATATGATAGGCAAAATTCAATGCGATGTTATCCAGGATGTATACTAAGTAGCAAAGGTGATCTGTACAGTCTTGTGAATGGTTTAAACTTTATAGAACCGGATCTCAGCCAAAAAACATTAATCGAGCCTTTAGATTTTAGAGCTCGAATTGCCGGAATTGATAATAATAACCAGGTTTTTGTATTCGATCCGGTAAAAGGTCTTTTGTTGTGTAACCGATCAGCTTGTAAACCATTCGACATGACCGGACTTCCATTCCCATATATGTTCATCAGAACTATTTATCAAGACGAAAATAATTTCCTATATGTAGGTTTAGACAATGATAAAATTTACAAATACAGTCAGCCGATTGTTTCCAATAAAGATCCAATTGAAAATAATTCTGAAACCATCAAGGTTTTTCCCAATCCATTTTCTTCGAGTTTGAATGTTGAAGTTTTAAAATCAAAAACGGGAAACTATCATGTTGTTGTGCAGGATATTTTTGGAAGAACTATTCATAATTCTATAGAAAAGCAGTCAAATTTTAAGATTGAAACTGAATCTATACTTCGAGGTATTTATTTTATGCGGGTTAATGATTCAGGTTATTGGAAGATTATTAAGACCGAATAAGTTGAAGCGAGATGCTCTTAACCCAAGTTGCAGCCAAAGGCCCGATTTTAGAATTTTTTAAAGAATTTTCAAGATATTTTACTCATCAAATCCATTGCATATTCGGAGGGGGCT
>JAYVIT010000245.1:0-13576 GCA_043769965.1 Saprospiraceae bacterium | reverse complement strand
AGATGTTAGATGTTAGATGTTAGATGTTAGATGTTAGATGTTAGATGTTAGATGTTAGATGTTAGATGTTAGATGTTAGATGTTAGATGTTAGAAAAATAAAGCATAAATATCATATTTCCTAATTTATCATTCTTTAATTGCAATTATCATCTGTCGGCGGTTAAGCAGTGAGCTAGTTTATATGTCAATGGTCCTAAAGAACCAAATTCTTCAATATCTCTTTTCTTCCGATAACTATAGAGATAAATAAGTATTTCATAATGTAAAACTTTTCTTAACCTTAAAATTCTGTATCATGAAAAATCTAAAAGTTCTTTTTCAAAAATCAATTTTGATTTTTGTTGTTTCATTCTTGGCAGCATGCGGACGAGAAGATGAAATTTTTGAACCGAGTTCTCTACCCTATGAGTCACTGAAATTACCAAAACAATCTGATCACTCTACACCACCAACAGCACTTCCTGTAGATAAATTAGATAAGCCTGCAAAATTTCGCTATCTGACTTTGTATGATGAATCCTTACTAAATGTAATTGTAGTGAAGATTTCCACTGATGATAGAGATCTGCTTAATTCACTGAATGAAGAAACTGTGAAATTCATTACTCTGGACAAATTGCTTCCAAAAGGAGCTACTTTCGAAGCTGCGAACACCAAGGACCTAAATTTACGTAAAGCATTGCAGCCTATAGAAATTGAAGTCATAGAAACTAAATTACAGAGTAAAGTAAAATTTTTCGGGATTAAATTTATCAAAACAGATTTAATCAAAGCTTCCAACTCTTATGCATTTAGTTACAAAAGCTCAAATGTCCGTGGCGTTCATGCAATTGGCAATTATATCTTAAAAGATCTCTCTAGGTTTGCCGCTCATACTTCATCTTGTCCGGATTGTGAGAAAATATTTCTAGCTCCCAGATACGATGTTTCTAGAAGTATGATTAGCTTCAATCATAGTAGAAAAACTGGAATCACGCTCCAGGTAAAAGCCAAATTTTCAGATGATCTCATCATACTTTGGTAATAACAATCAATAAAAAATTAAAAAAGGGGCTCTATTGCCCCTTTTTTAATTAGATAATCCCCAGATTATTAAAATCAATAGAGCTGGTCTTAATTTTTCATTTAGCATTGATTACTTAAATGATATTCTGATATTATAATATACGAGGGAATTTTATCAATTCTTTTGTATAAAATGAAAATACAACTATTTGATCGCGTTTGTTTTGGAATTGGTATCCTGATGTTTACGGCACTCACTTGGGATCGAAACAGCAATGCTGGCTATGATCTGTCTTCAATCCAGAACCATGATCAATTTAAAGTCAACTCACAAATTATTACTATCCAAGACAAATCAGGTGACAACAAACTTACACTTAGATTGCATTGCAAAAATTCTGATTTGCTAACAGAATATGTTTCCAGTGAATGGCAACTTATTACTATGATTAATCAGGATTCAGGAATTGAACCAATCATTGTTAATAATGATTATACCACTTCAATTTCAAATCAGCCTATTGCAAAAATTCAAATTGAACTTGTAAAAATAGAAATTCAAAATAATGTTGTCGGATACTATATAGAAAAGAAATTCAATCCAGAAAATTTAAATAAACAATACAAAAATAAATATATCGAAACCGAATTTATTTCCCCATACGAATCCTTTGGAGGTTATCTCCAAATTGCGTCAGCAGATCTAAATAATAGCAATTCGATTCAATTCATTGCAGAGACATTAGACGATCCTATGGTAGAACCCAAAATTGGAATTGTTGAATTAATCGAAGAACATCAGTATTTATCAATAGGTTTTTCTGATTTACGGGGAGTATTGCATTCCTGGAAAGTTAAGGTAAGACATGGATTGTCTACATTTCCAATAGTTTATTGGATTAATACAGAAAAACAAATAAATCAGTTTCCTTAGCTACAAGATCCTCTTCAATAATTCAAAATCCATTCCATAGTTGATTTGATTTCTTCCAGATCAGGTAACATTTCTGCTTCCAAAACACTATTGAGTGGAATAGCAGGTAAATTTTTTGCTCCTATAAATTTGACTGGTGCGTCCAGTTGTTCAAAACAATGGTTGCTTATGCGCCCGGCAAGTGTTTGAGCAAAACTATTTTCAATGGTTTCTTCAGTAAGTACCAAACACCGATTGTGTTTTTTAACAGAGGCATAGATCAAATCCGTATCTAATGGTACCAATGATCTCAAATCGACGATTTCTATTCTACCTGGAAAATCTTTAGATGCATTCAAAGCCCAATGAACACCCATACCATAAGTAATAATAGTCATAGTAGAATTTAGATCTGAAGAACCCGCATTTTGAATCACATTCGCGATTCCAATTGGTACCATGTAATCTTCGTCAGGCATAACAACTTTTGCTGCTTCTGTTCCTGGCACCTTAGACCAATACAATCCTTTGTGTTCAAAAATCACAACCGGATTGGGGTCATAATATGCAGCTTTCATTAATCCTTTCAAATCAGCACCATTGCTGGGATAGACCACTTTTACACCTTTAATATTGCAAACAACAGATTCTACACTTGATGAATGATAAGGTCCGCCACTTCCATATGCGCCTATTGGTACACGTAAAATCATGCTGACCGGATATTTACCATTGGTCAAATAACAAGATCGCGCAACTTCTGTAAACAATTGATTTAACCCAGGCCAGATATAGTCTGCAAACTGAACTTCAACGATTGGTTTCAAACCAACAGCTGACATCCCAACAGTGCTACCAACAATAAATGCTTCCTGAATAGGAGTATTAAATACGCGATGATCACCAAATTTTTGAGCTAATGTTGCAGCTTCCCTGAATACTCCTCCCAATCTTTTTCCTACATCTTGTCCGTACAACAAACATTCCGGATGTTTTCGCATTAATTCTTCGATTGCAAATAATGCACAATCCACCATCACTTTTTCTTCCCCATCTTCCGGCTTTCTGACACCACTTTCTTCATTAATGGTTGTTGGTGCAAAATCATGGAGATACAATTCAGAAGGATCAGGATCTTCAGAAGCTTTTGCTTTTTCAAAATCAGATTTTACAATTTGTAAAGTATTGTTCTCGAGATCTTTTAAATATGATTCACTAAATCCATTTTGATGCATTAGTTTAACCAATTTAGGAAACGGATCCTGACTATTTTGCAATTCCAAATCGTCTCGATACCATTCTTTTCTAACACCACTGGTGTGATGATTAAGCAATGGAACTTTTGCATGAATTAAAAAAGGACGACGCTCATCTCTAATATATTTCAATGCATGATGAATTGTGTCGTAAGAGGATTCAAAATCAGTTCCATCTATTGACAAGGCTTCAATTCCTGGAAAACCTTTTATATAATCAAATGCTGAACCTTTTCTGTATTCAGACGAATGCGCACTGATGTCCCATTCATTATCTTGTATGAAGTACAATATTGGCAACTGTTTTAAAGAAGCCATGTGAAATGCTTCAGCTACTTCTCCCTCAGTGACTGAAGCATCTCCCATTGAACATATTGCAACCGGTTTCTGCTTCTTATTATTTAATCCTGCAATTTCCTTGTATTGGATCCCAAGTGCAACACCTGTTGTTGGAATAGCTTGCATACCGGTGGCTGATGACTGATGAGGTATTTTTGGTTTATCCTCGCGCTTTAAACTTGGATGACAATAATATGATCTGCCTCCGGAAAATGGGTCATCCTTCTTTGCCATCAATTGCAACATCAACTCATAAGGTTGCATACCAATAGAAATCAATATGCTATCATCTCTGTAATATGCCGATAAATAATCTTCAGGTCTCAATTGTAATCCGAGCGCAATTTGCACTGCCTCATGTCCTCTGGAAGTAGCATGTACATACTTGGAAACGAATTTGAAATTGGCTTCATACAATTCAGTCATTTGCTTCGCAGTACACATCATTGTGAAAGCTTTTTCTAATATTTCCGGAGTCAGGACTGATTTTATTTTTTTCGCCATTCTAATACATTAAGGATTTGGGATTTAGCATTTGAGATTATAAGATGAATTTGATTTGAACTTAAAAAAATAAATTGCAATATATGAATTTTTAAATCCCTAATCCAATCCCCATAGCCATCAAGAACTAAATCTTTAATTACTCATTTCACTTTACGCCTATTTTTGATCTCCTGATAAACAGCCATCGCTACATTTTGTCCATCCATCGCGGCTGATAAAATACCACCTGCATAACCGGCACCCTCTCCAGCAGGGTATAAGCCTCTAATATCAGGATGCATCAAAGTCTGTGTATCTCTTGGAATTTTTACCGGTGCGCTTGTTCTGGATTCAGTGGCAACAAGAATTGCATCTTTATGCAAATACAATGGTATTTTTTTACAAAAGAATTCCAGCCCTGTTCGTAATCTGGATTCCATGGATTTGCTTAAATGTTTATTCAGTTGTATCGGAAAAATTCCCGGAATATAAGATGTCGAAGGTAAATCCGAACTTGGTTTCATTCTAATAAAATCGATCAATCGTTGAGCAGGTGCTTTTTGTGTACCATCACCTAAATCAAACATTCGTTTTTCCACTTCGTGTTGATACATCATTCCTCGCAGAGGACCATATTTTTCATATAATTTGAAATCCTTGTCATCAACAGAAGTCACCATTCCACTATTAGCAAATGCAGAATCTCTTCTTGATAAAGACATGCCATTTACTACGATCTCACCAGGTGATGTGGATGATGGAATAATTAAACCACCCGGACACATGCAAAAAGAAAAAACACCATTCTCTCCCACTTGACAGGATAAAGAATAACTGGATGGTGGCAGTTTTGGATTTCTCTTTTTTTGCTTGTATTGAATTTCATCAATGATTGATTGTGGATGTTCAATGCGCACACCTATTGCAAAGGGTTTACATGCAAGTAAAATTTTCTTTGAGTGCAAGTTTTCATAAATCGCTCTTGCAGAATGCCCTGTAGCTAGAATAACATGTTTTGATTTAAATTTCCGATCCGATGTTTCAAAACCTGTAATTACATTGTTTTCAATAATGAGATTTACCACAGTTGTATTGAAATGAACTTCGCCTCCAAATTTTTCAATCGTCGATCTTAATTCATTTACGATACTTGGAAGTTTATTGCTCCCGATGTGAGGATGAACATCAACAAGTATATCTTCATCAGCACCGTGATTGATAAATATTTTTAAAACCTTACGCACATCTCCACGCTTATTTGACCTTGTATACAATTTACCATCTGAGTATGTACCTGCCCCTCCTTCACCATAACAATAATTTGAATCCGGATTAACTTTTCCAAATTGTTGAATATCCCGAAGATCCTTCCTTCTTGCTCTCACATCTTTTCCTCTTTCAATAATAATTGGTTTTAATCCCAACTCAATTAATTGGAGCGCTGCGAAATAACCACAAGGTCCTGCTCCGATAATATAGACTTCAGGTTTATTAGCGACATCTTGATATGCATAAGTATGTTGATCAATTTCTACTGGATGTTCTTCAGAAACTTCTGCACGCAAGATGTAAACCACATTTTTTGTTCGTGCGTCAATATTTCTCCTGACAATTTTATAGAATATTTTTCTGGAATGATCAAAATTCAATTGATCAAGTATGGCTATGCTATGTGCGGCATCAGAATCAATTTCAGATGGATTCAAGCTATAATCTACCAACATAGTTTTACTGAATAGCACTACGGATTTTACATAACTTTTCCAAAAGTGGTTCGAGCAAACTTAGTTTCAACATATTAGCCCCGTCTGAAAGAGCATGTTCCGGCTTAGGATGTGTTTCGATAAACAATCCATCCGCACCCACGGCGATAGCCGCTTTAGCAATCGTTTCAATTAACTCAGGCCTTCCGCCTGTTACCCCACTGGGTTGATTAGGTTGTTGCAATGAATGCGTACAATCCATTATTACCGGTACTTTAAATTCCCTCATAATTGGAATGCCTCTGTAATCAACCACTAAATCCTGATACCCAAAAGTAGTACCTCTTTCAGTGAGCCACACTTTTTCATTATCGCATTGCAGTATTTTATCGACTGCGAATTTCATACCTTCCGGACTCATGAATTGTCCCTTTTTAACATTTACAATTTTGCCTGTTTTTGCAGCTGACACCAACAATGATGTTTGTCTGCACAAAAAAGCGGGTATCTGCAAAATGTCGAGAAAATTCGACGCCCAAGCTGCTTCTTCATCGGAATGAACATCTGATGTTACCGGCAATTCAAATGTGCTTGAAATACCTTTCAATATATCAGCACTTAGGACATCACCAATGCCCGAGAATGAATCCAGTTTTGACCTATTTGCTTTTTTGTATGATGCTTTAAAAATATACGGTATTGAATAGATCCTACAAATCTCCCTGACTTTTCCAGCAATTTCTTCACACAATTCTTTTGATTCGACAACACAGGGACCTGCAATAAGAAAAAAGGATTTATTTTTCCGGTTCTGTATCTCATTTAATATCTCAAATTTCATAATAGTCGATTCTTAAAACATAAGTACCCATGCATCAGGTTGAAATTTTTCTTTTAATTCATTCAACATACTTTGCAAATTTTGTCCAAAGCAATTAAACTTTATTCCTACTCTATGAAAACTACCAAACTCTCCTCTATATAATTCAAATCCATTCTCGATTACTTTTTTTGACAATCGATCTGCATTGGAAAGTTTTTTAAAAGAACCTACAATAATCACACAAGGTTTGTATTTGATCTCTTTATCCAGGTCACTAATATTTGCAGAATCTATAACAGTTTCATTTTGAAATTGATTAGCAGAATCATTTGACACTTGTATAGAATCGCTTTCATCAAAATCTGAAGAATCAATGAATTGAGAAGAATCCATTATTAATTTTGCAGAATCCATAGGATTAATGATTGCAAGAGTATCATTTTGATTATTTTCATTTACTTTGCTTTGAATTCTAGAAGAAGGCGGACATAACAAAAGGCTTAAAAAAATTGCCCACAATATTCCAAGGGCAATCAATAAAAATAAAAACTCTTTTTTGGATTTGGTTTTCTGAGTGGTTAAAGGCTCTATTGGATTAATAACTTTCGAGAGTGTTTGTTCGACAGGGATAATTTCCAAAGCTTCCATCCAATAAAATTCCTGATGTATGTTGTTTTCACTTTGATTGAAATACAGTTTCCCGCCATATTCATTTATCTTTCCAAATGGAATAAATTTATATTCGTTATTTTTTTTAAGCGACTCGCTAATCGTTTGGCACAGTGCTGCTAAATGTTCTTCAAGTAATTCTTGATCGAAACCTGTTTCAGAAACCATGTTTTGAATCATGGTTTCTGTTCTGAAAGAATTCGCTGGATCAAATTCAATTAATAATCTGCCGGGATAAATCTTTTTATCAATGTGATTGATGTGTGTGGCAGACTTTGTTCCATTGAATACACCAAGTCCTGGTATTTCGAACCAGAGGTATCGGTTGAGATGACACAGAAGAAGATATAGTATGTTTACCTGTTGATCCAAAAGTCAAATGATCTGCATGTTAACTCCAAAAATAAACAAAGCCCCGCCAATCCCACAAGATTGGGAGTATTGAATTTTATCTGGTTAATATTTAGCAATTTAAATATATACTGAAATCCTAATAAGATAATTCTTCTGGTTGAGATAAGAAGAACAATGGATTTTCAGGAAGCAGTTGCTTCTTTCTTTTTTCTTTTAATCTTAAACAAATCGATGAGTTCCTTTTCAGTAAGAAATTCCATTTCCGTAAAAATTGAACTCACTGCTTTTTTAATTTCCTGATATTCTTTACTTCTTTTGTCTTTATAAAATGACAATAATTTCCGGACATAATTCATACACATACTTTCAGTTTCCAGATTAAAAGCAGAATTTCCAAAACTATTCATGTATCCAGAGATTGTTTTATGCAATTCAAAAAATTCATGGTACTCTGGCTCGGTCAGATTGTCAACTACTTTATGAAATAATTGCAATATGCTTAGTCTGAGACATTCATTAATAATGGACATTCCTTCATACTGAGCATAGAATGCATTTACGGCATCCAGCGCATCTTCATGAATAAATCCTTTGTTGTGAATAGTTTCCATTAAACTATAATACTTCACCAAATCATCACCTTCATTCTTATTGAGCAATGCATAGAACTTTTGATCTGCAGCAGGACCAAAATACACACCATTTTTATAACTCGTTTTTAAAAACTGAAAATACAAAGCATTAAACTGTTCATTTTCATATCTGCATGAATTCAAAGCATTCGCAAGATGTTGGTTTTCTGTTTGATTGAGTGAAATAAAATTGGATGTAATGGCTATAATATCAATAAATTCGGGTTCTTTATAAAATTCTTTTTGGGCAATTAATTTATGAATTTCATCTATATAACTATCGTGTTTGGATTGAAATGAAATTCTGTTTATTAAAAAATTCTTAACTGAAGTTGCCTCAACTTTTAATTCACCAATGGTTTCTGGAAATTTAGTGTATAAGAAATTATAATGCGTGAATTGCTTTTTATAACGGGTTAATAAACTTCTTCTTTCCTCCACATCTCTGAACCGGTCATGAATCATAGATTGAAGAAACGTTTTAACTTTCTTATTTTCTATTTTATCCAACAAGTTGGCAATCCAAATATCACTGCTTAATGCAAAACCCAATTGAACAGTTTGACCAATGCGTTGTCTGATTGCATCAAAATTGGTTGAATTCGAGATAGCCAACAAGATATTTTTGAATGCTTCTTGTGGTCTGGTATATTTTATCTGATCATTTAATTCGCCTCTTAAGACACTGTATCCCAAAATCCTTGGTTGAAATAATCCTTCGAAAAAAGGATTTAACAGGACCTGCTCCAATTCAGGTAATTGAAGAGGATGATTGTCAGCCACCTCCTGATAGATTTCTCCAATATAAGGTTCATAAACTTCTTGAAGCACCTTGTATAGTTCTGGAGTTTCTTCCTCGAGATAAGCAGCCAATTCATCAGAACCCTGAATGAGCTCTGCGACTCCCTGAAGTCTTTCTTTATAATCTTGCAACAGACTTTGCATAAAGATCAATTTTAAATATTAACAACGAAAGAACGAGACAGAAAAACGAGCCTGTCTGAGTTCAATAAATCTTATTCTTTTGCTAGGTTTTGGTAATATCCTTCAAAAAATCTTTCATCTAAAGAATAAACCATAAAAAATAGAATCCAAATTCTATTCATCGGTACTAACCGGTGTAGTATCTACTTCGGAAGCTGGTTCAGGAGCTGCCACTGGAGTTGGTTCAGTTGCTTGTTTTGGAAGTGCTACTTCGCCGCTCATTTTCTTATGAATATCAGCAACTTCCTGCTTCCTGGCTTCTACTTTTTGGGAGATTGTACTTTCTTTTGCAATAATCCAATCTTGATACAATTGATCCGCTATTTCCTGAGTAAGGGCTCCTTTTTGAACACCACGGCTAAGGTGTTTACGGTATAATACGCCTTTATAGCGCATAATTGCCCTGATAGTATCTGTAGGTTGTGCACCTTTCATCAACCATTCGAAAGCTTTGTCGCGGTCTAATTCGACTGTAGCTGGCTTAGTGATTGGATTGTAAATACCTATTTTCTCGATGAATCGCCCATCCCTTGGTGCCCTGGCGTCGGCAATTACGATGTGATAAAACGGGGCTTTTTTGCGGCCTTTCCGCTGTAATCTGATTTTTACGGCCATTTGTTGTTGTTTATGTTAAAAATTGGACCTTTATCGATTTACTCTGGTAACCAGACAATATCGACAAATGAGGGGCGAAGGTAAGGGTTTTAATCAAAATGAAGGAATTAAATAAATAAAAAATGTCGAAGTGGGGCGGAGATCCCACTAGCGGGAGGAGATCCCGTCCCAATCCCAACGGTACCGTTGGGACTGTTGGGAGGAAAAGAATTAATGAGGTAATTATTCTGGCCTTAATTTGAGGTAGCTTGACCTCTATCAATAAAAAGGTAAAGGCATTGAATAAGAAAGTATCCTCATTTAATAAATCAGCCAAGTAGAATACAATTGATGTCACTAACTTACCTACTTCAACTAAATCAGATCATTTACTATTAGTTGTGGAAATATTTGAAATCATTTATTTTAACAAAAAAAAAGAGTGGAGACCATGCAAAAGGAAACAATAGCCAAACTTAATAAAACATTTGAAGAATTTGCCTATGAGCAAGATGGAGTAGAATATTGGTTTGCCAGAGATTTGCAGGAACTGTTGGGTTATGCTGAATGGCGTAATTTTTTGAATGCTGTAGACAAAGCTAAAGAAAGCTGCCAAACCACTGGTGAAGGGGTGTTGGATCATTTTGTTGACGTCAACAAAATGATCGAATTAGGTAAGGGTGGGCAAAGGAAAGTAGAGGACATAATGCTTACCCGTTATGCATGTTATTTGATTGCTCAAAATGGTGACCCAAAGAAAGAACCAATTGCGTTTGCTCAAAGCTACTTCGCTATTCAGACTCGAAAGCAAGAAATGCTGGAAGAGAGAATCCTTTTAAATGAACGCTTACAAGCAAGAGAGAAATTAGCGGTTACTGAAACAGAATTATCAAAAAATATTTTCGAAAGAGGAGTTGACAACAAGGGCTTTGCCAAAATCCGAAGCGATGGTGATTGGGCTTTGTTTGGGGGGAATAACACCCGTGTAATGAAACGCAAATTGAAAATTGCTGATAACAGATCGTTAGCTGATTTTTTACCCACGATTACCATTTCTGCGAAACAACTGGCAACAGAAATTACCAACTTCAATGTAAAGAATAATGACTTAAAAGGTGAAACTAAAATTAACAATGAGCATATCAAAAATAATAAAGACGTGAGAACTCTTTTGGGAAAAAGTGGTATAAAACCCGAACAATTACCCGCAGAAGAAGATATAAAAAAATTAGAACGAAAAGTAAAATCAGCTGACAAGAATATTGCGAAAAAGAAATTGAAAGGAAAATAATTATTTTATGATTTATTCAATGAAAAGATTGGTTATCCATTTTTAGTTTGAAAGCTGCCTATTTAACCCAAAATATATAAATGCAAGCTTATACTTAAAATGAGTTTTTCCGGCAATCAGCTCAAAAGAAAACTCATTGGTTTATTCATTATTTATAAGGCTCATCAAAACTCCATCCTCAATTTCAAATTAATCCTTCTCGAACTCAAATAATTCGGAATGGCAAACTGATAATTATATAAGGACTTTATCCAACTGATGGACGCTTCGTTTTTTACTTCAAGTATATTAAACACTTCTAAACTCAACCAGGCTTGCCGGGTAAATTTTAGAAAATGAAATAGATTTTTTTTCATCTTTTTGTTGTCATCCCACATCAAATATGAAAATCCCATATCTACTCTATGATAAGCTTTAAATTCTGAATCATTGCGATAGATTATATTATTTCCTTTTAATCCATATGGCAATCCGCTTGCAATTGTGATATTGATATGCATTTTAAAATTGTCATTCTTTGGCAAGTAATCCTGAAAAAATAATCCCAAGGCAAAAAACTGATCAGTTGGCCTTGGCACATCCTTTATATTTACTCCTTCCGGATGTTCGGAATCACGTTCTTTGTGTTGCACTCCATCGAGAGATTCGCGAGTACGAAGAAAGGAAAGATTGATCCAGGATTCCACACCGGGTACAAACTCTCCATTGATACGATTGTCCCAACCAATTGCATACCCTTTTGCATCATTTAATCCCGAATACCGTATCCTCACGTTATCCAATTCATATGAAACTACATCCCATAGATTTTTATAATAAATTTCTGATATCCATCTAAATGTAGATGTACTTACTTTTTTCATCTTGAAATCTTTCTGCATTCCTGCTACAACATGAAAAGACTTTTGAGCTAACAAATCAAAATTCAGTGTTCCATCCGGAGCTCGCATCTCTCGATAAAAAGGAGGCTGATGGTACAATCCTCCAGAGATCCAGATATGTGTGTTGTGCTTATCGCGCAATGGTATCCATTCCAATTTTAATCTTGGATTAAAAATAAATTCTCCATTGAGTTTAGAATATTGCATTCTTATACCTGGAGTTAATTTTATTGCAGATTTGTCAGAAACAAACCATTGAAATTCATCTTGTATCCAGCTTGCTATCTTTTCATTGTGAAAATCATTTTTTGATTTATAAACATAATTTAAAAGCAATGAATCTTCAAGATATGGCAGTGAAAATCCGGCTGAATCAATACGCTCCCATTCATTGATTTTATCTTCTAAGAATTCTTGTCTGAATGACAATCCCCATTGTACAAAATGCGATACGGAAGTTTGATTCTTACCAAAATCAATTCCACCTCTGATTTCATGATGATGTACAAGACTATTGAGATAATTTCTCGTATACGTATGTTGTGTTCCTTCACCCCAAAGTTTTACTTCTTTTCCGGATTCATCTGAATTTCCAACTTCGACTTCTATAAGCCGGTAATAACCCAGAATATCAAACTGCTCTGCTTCATATCCTTGATAAATAGAAGAAAGATATTTTATATAATATGGAAATTTTTTATTCTGTGGAATATAGGTCAGACTGATTCCTGCCATGTTTTGATTGAAAATATCTCTTTCTGCTCCTTCAAAATAGGTGTTCAGATTTAATACAATGAATGCAGATCCCTTTGCCGTTACGGATGATTCCGGTATCAATTTATAAACACTACTATTCACATTACCAATAAAACCTAACTTCAAATTTTTACTGAGATCATAAGATAAATAAGATTGGACATCTAAAAAATTGGGTTGATACTCACCTTGCACATCCAAACTACCCAATAAATATTTTGTGGTTTTATATCTTGCACCCACCAGGTATCTAAGTTTGGATGGTTTGTTTTTGAAAGGGCTCCACGCACCTTCAACATGAGCACTTGCACCCAAAACGCTTACAACTACGCTCGCTCTCAATGAATCCGGAATTTTGTATTTGATGTCAAGCACTGAAGATTGTTTATCTCCATACTTTGCCTCGAATCCACCGGAATAAAATTTTAATTCTTTGATCAAGTCGACATTGGGAAAAGACAATCCTTCTTGTTGACCATTGCGGATTAATTGTGGTCTGAAAATTTCGAAATCATTTACAAAAACCAAATTCTCATCATAGGATCCGCCGCGAACACTGTATTGTGATGACAACTCTCCTCCTGCACTGCTCCTTACTCCCAATGCAATTGAAGGCAAAACACTTTCAAGATTTCCACTCACTGTAGGCAGCATTTCAAATGAAGATGCTTTCTCACGTACACCAGATTCATTTTCCAATTTTAAATCGGTGATTTCGACTTCCCTGCTTATTTTTTTCTTTAAGCTAATTTTCAGAAAAGGATTCGACTCCAGTTCTTTTTTTTCAAATTTATATTCTTTGATTTCATATCCTAGTCGACTACACTTTATCAATACGAATTCAATTAACGGAACAGTTAAAGTGAATTTGCCATTTGCATCTGACTC
>JAYVIT010000244.1:0-2974 GCA_043769965.1 Saprospiraceae bacterium | reverse complement strand
ACCAGAATTTTTACAAGCAGAATCCGCAGTATCAGATAGACTCAGCAAATTAATTAATATCAAAGGAAAAACTACTGTTGAAACATTTCATCGTCGATTGGGTAAAGTAATGTGGGATTATTGTGGAATGGCAAAAAGTGAAGAAGGATTAAAACAAGCCAGAGCAATAATCAGAGAATTGCGAAAAGAATTTTGGTCTGATTTATTTGTTCCCGGTACTCTTGATGAATTCAATCCGGAATTAGAAAAAGCTGGTCGGGTTGCGGACTTTATGGAATTGGGAGAATTGATGATAGTCGACGCATTGAATAGAAAAGAATCCTGTGGAGGACATTTTCGAGAAGAATATCAAACGAAAGAAGGAGAGGCAATGCGAGATGATTCTAATTTTGCTTATGTAGCAGCTTGGATGTGGAAAGACATCGATGTAGAGCCGGAATTGATTAAAGAACAATTGGATTTTGAGAATATTAAGATTGCGAGTAGAAGTTATAAATAGTTTGCAGTTTGCAGTTTTTTAAAATAGGGCAATAAAATTAATCAAATAAAGTGGGAGATTACAAAGATTTGAAGGCTTATGAAAAATCGTTTACATTAGCTATGAAAATTTTTGAAATAACAAAAGTATTTCCAAAAGAGGAAAAATATAGTTTGATTGATTAGGTACGAAGATCATCAAGATCTGTTTGTGTGAATATTTTAGAATCTTATCGCAAAAGACCTTATCCATTGTATTTTATTTCGAAGTTATCAGATGCGGATATGGAGAATAGTGAAACTGTTGTTTGGATAGAATTTGCTATCGAATGCAAATATTTGGATAAAACAATAGGAATTAATATGATAAATGAGTATAAAGAAATCGGAAAATTAATTCAGTTTATGATAAGTAATCCTGAAAAATTTGGATCAAAAAAAATATTAAAAAAATAATTTATTTTCAATGGCAAAGAAGCGAATTAAAACTGCTCCCGAAGGCTTTCGGGACCAACTGAAAACTGCAAACTAACTCAGATGAAGCTGCAACTAAAAATCTGGCGCCAAAAAAATCAAACTGCTAAAGGTGCATTTGAAACTTATAAAGTGAATGCCAACGAGCATATGTCCTTCCTTGAAATGTTGGATGTACTCAATGAACAATTAATTGCAGACAAAAAAGATCCCGTTGCTTTTGATCATGATTGCAGAGAAGGAATTTGCGGAGCATGCAGTATGGTGATTAATGGAAGACCGCATGGACCAAATAAGGCAACCACAACTTGTCAGTTGCACATGCGATTTTTCAAAGATGGTGATGAGATTGTTGTTGAACCATTTCGCGCCAGAGCATTTCCTGTGATTAAAGATTTGGTGGTGGATCGCACTGCATTTGACAGGATCATACAGGCAGGAGGTTTTATCTCTGTGAATACCGGCCAGGCGAGAGATGGCAATGCAATACCTGTAAAAAGAGACTCTGCATCAACAGCATTTGATGCAGCGGCATGTATTGGTTGTGGGGCCTGTGTGGCTGCATGTCCTAATGGATCTGCTATGTTGTTTACAGCCGCCAAAGTATCTCATTTGGGATTGTTGCCACAGGGTAAACTTGAGCAAACTGCAAGAGTTCAGAATATGGTGAAACAAATGGATGATGAAGGCTTTGGTTTTTGCAGCAATGTCGGAGCCTGCGAAGCCGAATGTCCCAAAGAAATCGGTTTGGATAATATAGCCAGGATGAACAGGGCGATGATTGGGGCAGTATTGTCCAGTGAACAGAAATAATTTTACAGAGTCATTTATTGAATTTATATTTGCACTCCGATTTAAAAATGCCTCCTTAGCTCAGTTGGTTAGAGCGTCGGACTGTTAATCCGCAGGTCCTTGGTTCGAGCCCAAGAGGAGGCGCCAAAAGCCCGGAAACTATAGTTTCCGGGCTTTTTTAGTAGTGGGACATAAGCTATGCTTGAAATCCTAAATTGCTATTTTTTGAGTTATTCTAAGGCAAATCCTGTGATTGATGAGTATTCATGAGTTTCATAAATCACAACACACCAAGCCTGGATCTAAACAAAGGGAAATCAGTTCAGCAAATTATTTGATACCCTGATCAGCTTGGAGAATTTAGAAAATGAGGTAAACTGGTAAATATGATGAGTGTACTTTATTTGGTACTATCTGAGTAATTTATAAAAATTGAAAGGCAGTATTCTTCTTCGTGTTTATCCAAAATCAGTTATTGCATTTTAACTTAATTCGCTAGCATGAAGTAGTTGAAAACTTGAGGAGTAAATAGAAACAGTGCCGTCGGCATAAAATATTGGTAATGTAAAACCCATCCAAATATTAGAAATCCGCCAACTGGCGGATTTTGATCGATTGAATATTTTTATATTTTACAAATATTCCATCACTACTCGATTAATACTAAACTTATTAGTAATTGAAATCATAGAGAAAATAAATTGTTTAAAGAATACAATTTACAAATCTGCATAATTGCAAGTCTTTGTTTATGCCTTTTGTGAACTTGTTTAAACAATTGAATGTATAGTCTGTTCTAATTGGATTAATCACCTCAAAGTATTTAATTTATGAAACGCATCATCTATTCTCTGATTTTTTTACTATTTTCAAGCGTTGCCATATTAGCCCAATTCTCGTTAAGGCCTCAGGTCGGAGTTAATTTTGCTAGCTTCGATTACAAATCTGTTCACGGATCGGTGAAAGGGAAAACGGGCTTGCATTTTGGAGCTGATCTACAAATTGGTCGACCTCTTTATGTGCAGCCAGGATTGAGTTTTAGTACAACAAAATTGCAGATCGAAAATTTTGGTGATGTTGAAGTGAGTAAAATTGATGTACCGATTATGATTGGATTGAAATTGCTTCAAAATGATGAACAAAAAGCATTTGGTTTGCGGATTTTCGCTGGTCCAAATTTTGCATTTAATGTCAGCGAAAAAATTGATGGAGTATTTACTGATATCAGCAA
>JAYVIT010000243.1:0-7480 GCA_043769965.1 Saprospiraceae bacterium | reverse complement strand
GGGTTGTAAATTCTTTTACTATGGGCAATGTCAACCAAATCCTGTCATCCAGTAAACCATCTATTTTTGGTGATTCTGAGATGCGAGTCGCCAACAGGTATGGACGGTTATCCCCGGCATATAACTCCCAACCGAATATGAAGATCAAAATATGAAGTACCCATTTTTTCATCAGATCCCTTTTTATAGAAACTAAAATCAGCCCTAAAATAGATAATATTTTAAAACTACGAAACTCTTCGTATATTTGATTTGGATTAAGGAAAGTCCTATTTTCGAATACTATTTGGAATAGATAATTTAATAAGGTTAAAAATAACTAAAACTTATTGCGATTGCTTTGCATAAAATTCATTTGTATGTTAAAGAATAAACATTACCCCACTTTCCATGCGAATACTACCATCAAAGTATTCAGTAGTTTATCCATTTTACTTTTTTGTGCTATCTCTATTCTGGCTCAGTCTAAAACGGAAAAGAAAATACTCGAGATTTTTCGACTTGAAGAAGAATACTGGAGCAAAGGAGACATTGAAGCTTATGTAAGTTTGTATGCGCCGGAAGATTCTGTTCGCATGCGGTATTCAAGTGGAGCCGTGTATGGCAGAGATAACATACTTGCATTTTACAAAAAATACTGGCCGAAAGAAAAAATGGGTAAGCTTACATTGGATGAAGAGCACATTGAAAAAATATCTAAGAAATTTTGTTTTGTTTCAGGAAAATTTCATGTCACCTATTCCGATGAAAGGAAACCGGTATATGGTCGATTTTCAGGATTAATGAAAAAGATAAAAGGCAAGTGGTATATTTATACTGATCATTCAGGTTGAGGGGAAGTCAGGAATTGTTAGTTGTTAGTTGTTAGTTGTTAGTTGTTAGTTGAAAAAAACAATTCATACCCGTCTGTTTAGGCAGACGTAATTTTTCATTTTATAACAATTATCTTTTTCGAAAATGTCTTTCTCCAATTCTTTGAAATGGTTTTTACAATATAAATTCCATTGGCCAAATCGCGCATTGGTATTGTGTTACGCAATTGATTGATCGAATAATTCATGCATAACTTTCCCATGTAATCATAGATTTTTATTTCCCTTTCTTCTTTGTTGTCCGGAAATAATATTTTTAAAAATTCACTGGCTGGATTGGGTTGAATATCAAATTCGATTACATCATTATCATCCACATCAGTTAGAGACTCCAGTTTCATTTCATATAAATTTCCACCTAATCCAAGAGTAGAAAAATATTCATCTGTCAGATACCATGTATTTTCTTTTGCATAACCAATGCCTTCCTTTTGAGAATAGGTAGGTAATGTGATCATTCTCGAGCTTCCTTGAAAAAACCGGCTCGATTCAAATTCTGTAAACATCCAGATTCTATCGTGTGATAATAAGACCAACTGTTTATCTCCTTGATTAATGGCTGCTCCGGTAATCCAAAAGAAAACCATAGGACCATCACCGGTTTTGAAGCTATCAACAGGAAATAATTTGTAATCTCCGCTAATAGCAGGTATCGAATACTGATAGGTATAACCCGTAAATGGATTTGTCCGGTTTTTAGAAAACAAGTGAAGACTATCGTCATACCACACCATTGCTTCTATATCAAAATTTTGTTCACTGGCATGTGGCGGAAATTCTTTTTGATTGGCATAACTGAATTTTATAATCTCCGCAGAAATAGTATCAGATGTATGTTGATTCACATTTCTTAAAATATAAATTTTAAGATTGGTCCGGTTGTTATTGTTGTTTCCAAAATCCCCGATGTAAATATTTCCCATATCATCATGGGCGATATCTTCCCAATCTGTTTTCGGTACATTAGTTATGGTGATTGTTCGCAATACATTGCAGTCCTTATCGATTTCATAAATTACTCCGGGGCTGCTATTGTCGACCTGAGTCCAAAATGTTTCGCCATTGTTTAAAGTTAATATCCCTGAACTGTGAATCATACGTTGATCGAGTTTGCAGAGTTGATTCCAGGAAGAAGTCTGACTGAAGATTTTTAGACAAAAAAATGATATTAGAATAATGAAAAAATACTTCATCTCTATTTAGTTTTAATTTGAATTATTTCTAACCAATGTGATTTTATAAATGCTCACAGATGGGCACACCTGCCTACTGCAGGCAGGGATAATCACAGAATAATTCCAACTTATCCGCGCAATCAGCGATTTAATGGAGCTGTAAATACACTAAATGCTTTTCAACAAAATAATCCTCCGGAAAAATATCATAAATGTTCCAGATTTCATAATAAGCTTTGGAAGTAATTTCTTTGATCTCATCTTTTAGATTCCCTCCTTTATAGGCGATAATTCCATTTGGCAAAGCAGTGATTGAATCTTTTTGAATTAAAGGTTTAGATAAGATGCAAAGTTGATTCAACGTGGTCACTCCACGGCTTACTACGAAATGAAATTTTTCTTTGCAATCTTCAGCCCTAAGTTGCTTAGCATCTATATTCTTCAATTGCAATGCTTCCGCAATTTCATTGACCACCTTTATTTTTTTTCCCGTTCCATCTATAGCAGTGAAAGAAACATTGGGATAATAAATAGCCAAAGGAATAGCAGGAAAACCGCCACCTGTACCCAAATCCAATATTCTGCATTTGTCATTCCAGTTGATAAATTTGGTCAGTGTCAACGAATGCAACACGTGATGCAGATAAATGTGCTGAATATCCTTTCTCGAAATTAAATTGACATTCTCATTATGCGTTTCATAAATCGATCTCAGTTGATGGAATGCCCACAACTGATTCTTATCGAGATCCGGAAAATATTTTAAAAGTAAATCCATATATTTTTTATCACCATTTCTTCTTTTTAATCCACAAAAATGGAATTTGAAAAATAAGATGAACAACATACATCCAACTCAACAATGGAAAATAGTTGATCAAATCTTTTTCATTTAAAACGCGACACTGTTTGTAGAATACCGGCCAGGTAAATACCATTTTACTAATTAAACAAATGAATGCAATAGCATAAAGTTTAAAAAATAACAATGCAACGAAACTACCATAAAATCCAACAAGACTTATAAAATAAATAAAAAGATACATTTTTATTCCCCAACTGTATTCATGAGCTGCGGCATAATGACGCCATTTCTGCTTAAAGTATCCGGGATAACTGGTTGCGGGATTAGAATAGATAAATGAGTCCGGATGAAGACTAAACACTGTATTTTCTTTGGTTGATTTAGCATTGATTAATAAATCATCATCACCGTATGCCAAATGAACTTGCAAGGATTGTGTATCAAAAATGGATTTATGATAGACTAAATTTCTGCCACAACCCATATAAGGAAATCCCAAATCAGCTGCTGACAAATATTGAATTGCGTTAAGGACCGTTTCAAGCCGGATCAGTTTATTGAGCAATCCGGGATTCTTTTCATAGGGTGCATAGCCTAAAACAATTTTAGTAGATTCACTGACGTTGGACATCATTGTTTTTAACCAAAATGGAGAGCCTGGTTTGCAATCCGCATCCGATAAGGCAATCCAGGAATGTGAAGCATTCGAAATCCCCAAATTCAAAGCTTGTTTTTTGCCTGCAGAGGTTTTATGGTTGCGATAATATCGGAGCCTGGGATAATCGACAAGAATACTTTTAATCCACTCTTCAGTACCGTCATCAGAGTCGTCATCAACCAAAATCAACTCAAACTCAGGATACTTTTGTGCCAGGAATTTAGGCAGATTTCTCTCCAAATGATGTCTTGCATTTCTGGCACAAATGATAATAGAAACCGGGACTGGATCAGATCTGTTAACAGCAGGATGCCTTTGACTTAACTTATTGAAAATCAATAACCAAATACCTGCCTGAATGGTTAAGAAGAGCAGAATTGGAAAAATCCAAAATGATTCATTCACCTCTAAAGATAAAAAAACGGTGAAAACGACTAATATTATAAATATTTTTAATATGTTTGTGACTGATAATCTATATAATCAACAAAATACATAACATGACACGCATCTTCAAGGTCTGCCTTTTTCTGTGTTCGGTACTTGGACTTAATGCACAAATGAATTTTAATTCACAATCTCTTTATGGGAATGAATGGATTAAACCAGGTAGCGATTACTATAAAATCAAAATTGCGGAAGATGGCATGTACAAAATCAGCTTTCAGCAATTACAGCAAGCAGGAATTCCAGTTGGGTCTGTCACTGCAGATAAATTTCAATTGTTCAGGTTTGGTACAGATGTCCCATTGATTCGCTCCACAGTTAGCCTAATGGCCTCAACTGATTATCTCCTATTTTATGGAAAGAGAAATAGAGCAGAACTCGATCTTCCACTTTTTGATGATCCAAATGATTTGATGAATCGGGAATACAGCATGTACAATGATACTGCGGTGTATTACTTGAGTTGGGAAAATTCAGCAAACAGTTCTGTTGTACAAAGAATACAAAATGATCTTTCTGTGCCAATGCCGAAAGATGAATATTTTTTAAATACAAAAATATCTGTTTTCACAGATGCACATTTCAAACGAAGCAACGGAGAACAACACGAACAGAAATACCCATTGTTTGATGCATGCCAGGGATATTCAACAGAAACTTTTCAATCACAGACCTTCACATTGCAAATCGAAAATGCATATTTATCCGGACCTGATGCAAAAATCAATGTGACTTATGGTGGTTATGGAAGTGATGGTACAGCACATAATGCCAGTTTTCAATTGGACGGCAAACAAATAAACAATGACCTTTTCTCTGGATATCAAATGAGAGCCAATGTTTTTGATGTACCAGCAAGTGATTTGAAAGACAATATGCAATTGAAAATAGATGCAATTGCAAGCCCTGAAGATTATCTCGCAGTATCTGTCATTGAATATACTTATGCAAGTACATTTGATTTTAATAAGAATAAATTTGCAAAGATTATTCTTGAAGCCAGTGCAACCAGAAAATACCTTGAGATTGATGACTTCGATGGAGGTGATGAAATTGTTGTATATGATCTCACTAACCATTTTTACTTATATAGTACCAAAGAAAGCAATGGCAGCTACAGAATAAATATTCCTGCCTCATCCGCAAAAAGAGAAATTCTGATCTTTAATAAATCAGAAATAAAAAATACACCGGCTCTTCAAAAAATAAATTTTTTAAATTTGAATTCCGGAGATTACAACTATATAATCCTATATCATCCTAAATTAACTGACGATGGCAATGGAAATAATTACATCCAACAATACATAGATTACAGATCATCACCGGAAGGAGGATCTTATCAAGTGGCGGCAATCAATGTGGAAAATTTGTACGACATGTTTTCGTATGGCATCCACACTCATCCATTGGCTGTCAAAAACTTTGCACAATACGTCAATACCATCTGGCCAAAATTAAAATACTTTCTCATTCTTGGAAAAGGTTTGGATTATTACAGCTATAGAAAAACAGGACTTGATCCAACTTATTTTTTCGTACCAACCTATTCTTATCCCGCTGCGGATATGATGCTAATTACAGATAAAGACAAATTACCGCTTTACTCATTTGGAAGATTACCAGTGATCAATGGAACTGAAGTAAAAATTTATCTCGACAAAGTAAAATCGCATGAAAATTATCTGAGAAGTTCACAACACAATATTGAATCCAAAGAATGGCAAAAAAGAATTGTTCATTTGTCTGGCGGCGATCCATTAATCTATCAATGGATCAGCAATGAACTTCGTACCATGGAAGATACCATTGAAAATAATTTATTTGGTGCAAACGTAGAAACATTTTACAAACAAAGCAGCAGTGCGATTGAAGTTGCAAATAGCGAAAAACTAAAGTCTGCAATCAACGAAGGAAGTTCGATCATTGCATTTATGGGACATTCCGCTTCTGTACGATTGGATTTCAATCTTGAAAATGTGGATTCGTACAAGAATAAAGACAAATACCATTTATTCATGGCCATGGGTTGTTATGCAGGATCGATGTTTTCACCAAACCGGTCCATCAGTGAAGATCACAACCTCGCACCGGACAGAGGATCCATCGTTTACTTAGCCAACACGACTGCCGGCTTTGCAAACATATTGGGTATCTATGGCAGGGAATTTTATAATCAATTGGGAACAACAAATTATGGTAAACCAATCGGTGATGCAATAAAAGCAACTTTCACTTTACTTCAAAAAATAGGAGGAGAGACTTTACTCACACAAACCTATTCAACAAGTTTTAACGGAGATCCTGCAGTGCAACTCAATGTCAATAAATTCCAGGATTATACACTCGATTCAAAAACGGTAACAACAAATCCTTCTTTGGTTTTTACATCTCAAAAAGAATTTAAATTGACTTTTGATGTCGTGAGTTTGGGTGCTTATCTCAAAGATAGCATATTGCTAACCATCGATAAAAAATTACCAACAGGAAAACTAGTCAATGTTTACAGCGCAAAAATTGCAAATCCTGCATCGAGAATAACAATGACCGTCCCAATTCCGGTTGGTGGAGATACTGCAATTGGTTACAATACACTTTACATTAAATTGGATGGCAAAGATGAAATTGCAGAAGGTCCATTAGCTGATGCTGAAAATAATAATGAATTAATCATCAATGGAGAGAAAGGTTACAGTTTTTATATTTTTGGAAATGAAGCAAGACCTGTCTATCCGCAAGAATTCGCGATCGTAAACAACAGCAATCTAAAAATCATTGCCGATAATGGAAACACATTGGCAAGTGTTACTAATTATTTCCTGGAAATTGACACAACTGAATATTTCAACAGTCCATTAAAGAAAAGTACAAAAATAAAACAAACCGGCGGTGTGATTACCTGGTCGCCAAATGCAAGTCTCATTCCCAATACAGTATATTATTGGAGAGCTGCACCGGATAGTACTGGATCAGGAGTGTTCGCATGGAGAAATTCTTCTTTTATTTATTTGCCCAATAGTTCTGAAGGTTGGAATCAGTCGCATTTTTTCCAGCACAAGAAAAATGATTTTTTTAAAATGCAAATTCAAGAACCAGACAGGACATTCCGGTATGCAGATGCATTTATAGAAATCCGGGCGAATAATGGATACATAGAATTACCAACTTATATACGTCCTCGGGTATATGTCGGCACTGATGTAGCTGCCGATTATCAATACTGGTTGCACAACGCAAATTTTTCAGGAGTGGTTATCAATGTTTTTGATCCTGTTACGGGTAAGATGTGGCTCAACAAAACAGGAGGAGATTTTAATAGTGTATTAGAGTTACCTTTACCAAATGGAGTTGAAGGATATGTCAATAAACCATTTTTTGTTTTTAAAACATCTACAGCTTCTGAAAGAGCAGCGCTCATCAACTTTTTGGAGAATGTAGTTCCAACCGATCATGTTGTCATCTTTAGTACCTTAAGTCAATTTCAGTACTCCTACTTTCCTGAACTCTGGGAGTCTGATGGAGC
>JAYVIT010000242.1:0-4087 GCA_043769965.1 Saprospiraceae bacterium | reverse complement strand
TACAAACCTTCTTTCTCTTCAACAAAGTATGGTGTTCGGAAATATCTTCAAGCGAAAGCTGAAGTAACACAAAAAGCGGATGGCGACATCAATTACACCGCGATTCGCTATGCTGAAGTATTGCTTTGGGAAGCTGAAGCACTTACTGAACTCGGTCGTGTGCAAGAAGCATTGATGCCACTTGAAATAGTGCGTGCACGTGCACGCGCTCAAGCAACAGATCCATTGACTGCACTTCCACTAATAAGCTCAACCGATCAACAAATCATTCGAGATGCCATTCGTCATGAACGACAAGTGGAGTTGGGTTTTGAACTACATCGTTTTTTTGACCTAGTGCGTTGGGGAATTGCTATGCAAATATTACCTGAATTTCAATTTGGTAAACACGAAGTTTTTCCTTTGCCACAAACAGAAATTGATTTGAATCCGGCTTTGATTCAAAATCCGAATTACTAGAAAAAGTAGAAGACATGACATTATTTATTCTTATAATGATTACAAATTAAACGGTTTTTAATAATGTCATCTCTATTACATCACACAATCACTAATTATTAAAATTTATTCATGCGCTTTTTATTTTTAATTTCTGTTTTATTGATTAATTTCTGTTGGATTACGAATTTACTCTTAGCGCAACAAGGACAAATCAATATTCCTCGCATCACACTTATGCCCAATCAACCGGCACCTTACAATGTTCGCGATTGGAGACAAGTGGCTTTGCAATACGACTCTTTTGTTTATGATTTGCAGAAAACCGGTCAATACCTTCCTTTGATTTTTTTAAATCCAACAGGAGTAAACTATCCACAAAATCAGACATTTCGTTTGCATACTTATGTTGGCACCAATTCCCCATTTGGTAATGAAGCGATAAACGTGCTGCCTTCTTTAGTTGGTGCTTCATTAGTCGGTGTCGATAAAAGCAAACAATTTGGCAGAGACTGGCTACTCATGAGTCAGGATTTTTTCAACAAAGCGAACGGAGAAAATATTTACCTGAACAATGCAGGAGCAAGCAGTGGCGGCGATTGGTGGTACGATCTGATGCCTAATATTTATTTTTATCAATTGTATGATTTGTATTCAACTTCAATGAATGCTGAGACGGATTTACAGTTTAATTCTATCGCAGACCGTTTTCTTGAAGCCGTGCGTGCAATGGGTGGTAACGATACGCCCTGGAAAACTGCATACATGAATTACCGTGCATGGAAATTCAAAACCATGCAGCCAAATGCAAATGGTGTAAAAGAACCAGAAGCATCTGGTGCATACGCTTGGGTACTATACAATGCTTACAAAAAAACCGGTAATCTTGAATACCTAAAAGCTGCGGAATGGTCCATCGAGTTTCTGAATGATTGGACAACAAATCCTTCATACGAATTGCAATTGCCTTACGGTACATACACCGCAGCTAAAATGAATGCTGAACTCGGTACAAATTACAATATTGAAAAAATGCTAAACTGGTCATTCAATCGTGGCGAATTGCGGGGCTGGGGCACAATAGTTGGAAATTGGGGCGGCTTTGATGTATCCGGTTTAGTTGGTGAAGCTAATGATGCAGGCAATGATTATGCATTTCAATTGAATGGTGTGCAACAAGCTGCGGCACTTGTGCCCATGGTTCGCTATGATAAAAAATATGCACGCGCAATTGGAAAATGGATGCTCAATTTATCAAATGCAATGCGTCTGTATTATCCAGGATTTTTACCAGCGAATATGCAAGACGCTTCTGCTTGGTCAAATGCCAATGATCCGCAGCAGGTAATAGGATACGAAGCCTTACGTCAGAAATGGCAAAATCTTTCGCCTTTTTCAACAGGCGATGCAGTGAAAGGTAATTGGGCCGCAACTAATCTTGCACTTTATGGTACATCTTCTATTGGCTACTTAGGTGCAATGGTTAAAAAAACGAATGTGGATAAAATCTTACAGCTGGATTTATTGAAAACTGATTTTTATCGAAGCCAAGCCTATCCAACTTTTCTATTTTATAATTCTTACTCTACTGCTCAAACAATTCTTTTCGATGCCGGTAATACTTCAGCAGATTTGTATGAGAGCCTTTCCGAAACTTTTGTTTTAAAAAATACTTCTGGAATAATAAGTTTAAATATTCCTGCCAACGAAGCTATTGTTATTACAATTTGTCCTGCCGGTGGAAACATTAGCTATGAAAAAAATAAAATGTTGTGTAATAATGTGGTCATCGATTTTGACCAACACATGCAAGACTATACACGTGCTCCAAGGATAAAAGCACTTGCTACAGCAAAGAATCCATTGGAAACAAGTGATACGACTACAATTTATGCAACTGTTTCCGATCCTGATTCCGGACAAATCAATTATGAATGGAGCGCCACTGATGGCACATTTACAGGTACTGGAACTACCGTCAATTTTAAAGCACCGGCTGGTCCTGCCAATATTGAAATCAGGCTAATCGCAACCGATCCACAAGGAAACAACGACACAGCATTACTGAAAATTTCAGTTGTTGCAGAAATCAACAGAGCACCACAAATCTTAGCAATTCAAAAATCTTTAGAATTCATTGCTCCGAATGAAACAATACAACTCGCGTGTTTCGCAACTGATGCCAATAATGATCCGCTTACTTATTCTTGGTCAGCAACTGACGGAGTATTTACTGGCAATGGGAATTTAGTAGAATGGACTGCACCTAATTCAGAAGGCATTTTTCAAATTACTGTGAAAGTCACCGATGATGAAGGTTTGTTTTCAGAATCAAAGACAATTATATTGGTTAAAAAATTTAATGCCGTGCCAGGAAATCTCATCGCGCATTATCCATTTAGTGGCAATGCAAATGACGTAAGTGGCAATCAATTGCATGCACAGACAAATGGCGCAATACTAACAGTCGACAAAAATGGCAAACAACAAAGTGCATATTATTTCAATGGTGGTGCACAGCACATACAAGTGATGAACAATCCGCTATTAAATTTTCAAGATGGAATTACTGTGAGTTGTTGGTTTAAAGCTAACGCATTGCCGGACAAAGAGAATTTTTTACTCTCTCATGGAAGTTGGCAAAATCGTTGGAAGGCTTCGATAACTCCTGAAAAATATATCCGATGGACTATCAATACACTCAGTTCAATCGGAGACCTTGATACAGATGTAACCATTCATACGGATAGTTCTTATCATCTTACTGCAACTTATGATGGTTCTTTAGTCGCTTTGTATTTGAATGGCCAACTTAATACGTACAAAGTTTTATCAGGAAAAATCAGGACAACTACCCTTCCTTTTCTAATGGGACAGATGTTGCCTGGACAGCCTGAATACAATTTTAAAGGTGTACTCGATGAAGTAAAAATATATGATTACGCAATGTCTCCCAATGCAATAAAAGAATTGTATGATGAAAGCATTACTGCTACCGAAAATCAATCTTATAAAAATGTAAAATCACTGCTATTGTCTCCCAATCCGGTTTCTGAAATCCTGACGATTCAAACACCATCTCATATATTGAAGTCGGATGCGTTTTTACAAGTGTACGATATTGTTGGAAATATTGTTTTCGAAAATAAAATGATAAACGGTAATTTTATCGAATTAGATTTGAAAAAATTGAATTCAGGTATTTATACCATCCTTTTAAGCTCCACGGAAACCCGTTTCATTTCAAGGTTTATAAAAATTTGAACCAGAAATAAAATTCAACAATAAAACAATTTAACAATTCAATTATCTGTTTCTCCGCCTCCATGCTTTTCAAACTAATTCCTAAAAATAATAAGCCCATCCGATTTGAGTTCTGTGCTTCCCATAAGTATTTTCGCTCCTTCTGGGAGAATTATTTTCGTTTCTTTTCCAAAATTAATGATCACTGTTACTTTATCACTTTCAAACGATCTGGTAAATGAAATTTGATCATAATTAAATTCGAGTCTATCATAGTTTCCATATTGCAACACTTTTTCTTTATTCCTTAATGCAATCAACTCTTTGTAGATATTGAGAATGGAATTTTCTTTCTTTGCTAAATCCTCAACATTGACTTCGTTATAATCGGGATTCAATTTTATCC
>JAYVIT010000241.1:0-7299 GCA_043769965.1 Saprospiraceae bacterium | reverse complement strand
CTTGATTTTCCTCTATTGACAGGCGCTTTAATAAAAATGAAACTAATCGTTTGACGATTTGAAAACGATTTTCCAATACTTAAATAATATCCTTTTGCGTCATACGAAGTGCCTTCGATAAATCCCTCCTGAGCCCAACGCCTATTTAGGCCTGCAACAAATGACCACCCACTATTAGTTAAGCCCGTAGCATAATGCAAACCAATTCTATTGGAATAGTTTCTATTTGTCAATGCATAATTGATTGAAAATTCTTTTCTGGAATTTTGAGGCTCGAATTGTATCCATTGAGCCAATCCAACTGATCCAAAATCAAATGCATTATCTTTATAGCTGAGATAATCCTCACTATACCTGGTTAATAGATTTTGACCGGACATCAAATAGAAAGGATTAAAATTACTTACAGGATTGTTCAATAAAAAACCGTTAATTCCCAATTGATTGTATTTAACAGGAATACCTCGTAAACTATATCGAAGTCCACTGAACTGAAAACCTGCCGCTCTTTTGATTGGATCTTCTGAGGAAGTCAACAAACTATAAACATCTCCTGCATTATTTTCATCGTCATTATCGACTTCCTGTAATTCATGATTATCGCTAATAGGATCGCGGATTGGCATGAGGTAAAATTCTTGAAGCTCCGGATTCCAATCACTAGTTTTGAGTTGTATGCGAAAGGTTTCAAATTGATCTGCATTTACTTCCAGACTCAATTCTGATTTTAATTGTGTCTGATTAAATGAAAATCTGCCTTCGTCGTCTGTAAGTGCCTGATAACCAGAATTTAAGTCTTTAACAACAATTGATTTTAATGGGCCTTGACTTACATTGTCCATGAGCCGTCCATACAAATTTTGACTTTGCAATTCATTAGCCAAACTGAACAAGCCAATAAATAAGACAATTCCTTTGCTTAACAATATGCTTCGCCCAAAAGACATCTTAGTTTTGTTTATTTGCAGGAAAATAGTAAATCCATGAAGGCTCAAAGTAACAAAATATTTGCGACAACAGCGATCTTGTTGGCATTATGTTTATGCAACTTTCTGCAAGCTCAATCAATAAATATTGGCATTGGTTTTTATAATCTTGAAAATTTGTTTGATACTGTTGATGACAGCCTTACTCAAGATGAAGAGTTTACACCAAATGGATCCAAACACTGGACAGAAAAATTATACCAAGACAAGATCGGGCGCTTGTCAAATGTCATTTACCAATTATCCGCTGAAGAGAAGTCCTCCTCATTAGCCTTACTTGGAGTATGTGAAATAGAAAATCGCAAAGTATTGGAAGACCTGATACAATCTGAAAAGCTCAAGGATTTCTATTTTAAAATTGTTCACCACAATTCGCCTGATTTGCGCGGTGTGGATGTAGCATTGATTTATCAACCGAAATACTTTACAGTACTTCAATCCCAATCCATACGAATTTCATTGTTTGAAAAAGACAGTACACCTCGTTTGACCAGGGATGTTTTAATGGTTAAAGGAAAAATTGGAAATGAACTCTTGTTTGTATTTGTAAATCACTGGCCCTCCAGAAGAGGCGGTGAAGAATCCAAAGCATTCAGACTCATTGCTGCTAAGAGAGTCAAACATTTTGCAGATTCTATAGCCTTACAAAATCCGGAAGGGAAAATTATAATCATGGGTGACTTAAATGATAATCCTGATGATGAAAGTCTTACAAAAGTAATTCTTGCAAAACCAAATCCTAAAGGATTGAAGACTACTGAATTTTACAATCCTTATTACAAAAACTACAAAAATGGAGAAGGCACAACACCATTCGATGATGCCTGGAATCTTTTTGATCAGATTCTACTTTCCAAAAACCTGATCTCAAAAAATCTAAATACGGACCTACATTATCAATATCATAAAATATTTAAGAAATCATTTATGATGGAAAAATATGGTCATTTTAAAAATCATCCAAAGCGAACATTTTCTGGGGACAGATACAACTATGGATACAGTGATCACTTTCCAGTGATATGCTACTTTAAAATTCAGAATTGATAAATTTATCAATTGTTGAATTGTTGAAAAGCATTTAGATCAAGGTATATCCGCTACTCTGTTTGTCTTTTTATCGGCTTATCTAACTTATTGCTTGATTATTAGAAAAACAATTCCTGCCCGGCGCAACAGGCGGGCATAATTAATATTTCATTTATCCCCAAATATTGCTTCTCCCTTCGTAAGCCATGAAATTCCAAATGCAATAAGTGCTATTGCTTCAAAGATGAATACAGTGGATTCCGGCCATGCATTTGATTTTTTGAATACAAGAAAATAAGCCGCAAGAATCAGAATACAAAAAAACATGACACTGCTACATATTTTATAGACAACATTTCTTTTTCTTTTCTGCGGAGTTTGAAATTTTACTTCTTTATTGCTTAATGTAAAAATGAAATAAGACATATATGCCAATATTATAAAAAATGACATTGCTGCAATAAAATGGATATAACATGTCAATTCCTGACAGCTACCCAATTCATTAGTTGGGAAGAGCGCAACGCAAACAGCACAAATTCCAGCTATATTTGACAATACACCATCAATCTTAGCTTCACCTTTGTATGTAAATAAAAATAAACCGAAAGAAGCGACAACAATTACAAGCACATCCCTCATCACAGTGTGATAATAATGACTAATTGATGGTTGAATAATGTTTAATTCATCTAATAAATAGGCACCAGCTAACAACACAAATGGCAATACTATTCCAAGTAATCCCAACAATTTTCTTAAGGTCATGTAAGAAATCAATTGATAGTTATCATTTTCAGACTTGGTTTCCATGGCGTTTAAAAATTAATAAAATAAATTATAATTGTTAACTCCTTTTTTTTTCAAAAATACTAGCTGAATTATTTTGACCCAGCAGCTTGTTAACAAAGATATACAAGTGAATTATAATTTCTAAATATTATTCCAAATTTGTCTTTCGTAATTAATTTCCTATCTTGCTTTGTGTTTGATCTCAGCTTTTCACCTTATACTTTAAGACAAGAACATCATTATGCCCTTGATCAAATGGATGTGCTTAATGGTTGTCTTTTTATCACAGGGAAAGCAGGAACCGGCAAGTCGACATTAATTCAATTATTCAGAAAACTTACCCAAAAACGAGTCATATTTCTTGCACCAACCGGAGTAGCTGCTGTAAACATCAAAGGACAAACCATTCACAGCTTTTTCAAATTTCCACCGAATTGGTTTTCTACTAAGGACTACAAACTAATTTCCAAAAAACATTTTGAAAAAATTGATCTCATTTTTATTGATGAGATTTCTATGGTTAGAGCTGATTTGCTCGATCATATTGATCAACTGTTGCGGATATCATCTGGCAATCCCCTTCCATTTGGAGGTAAAGCCATGTTATGGACAGGTGACCTCTTTCAATTGCCCCCTGTTTTAACAGGGGGAGAAGAGAAAGAATATTTTTCAAAAATATATGAGAGTCCGTATTTCTTTTCATCTAAAGTATTCAAATCATTGGTGAATTTCGAAATGATAGAACTGGAAGAAGTTTTCCGGCAAAAAGACAGATCGTTTTTAAATCTACTCCACAAAATCAGAATGAACGAAGTGGATGATGATGATCTGGAAGAAATTAATGCACGTTATAATCCTCTTCAAATAACAGTAGATGATCAATTGGTACTAACCTTAACTTCTACAAATCAATCCGCACAATTGATTAACTCAGCAAAACTAAGTCAACTCCATACACCAGAAAAAATTTATAAAGCCAATGTGACGGGTCAAATTGCGAATTCACAATTTCCAGCAGATGAATTTCTAATACTCAAAGAAGGTGCTCAAATCATAATGTTGCGAAATGATCCTGCGAAACGCTTTGTCAATGGTTCACTTGGAATTATAACCAAACTAAACGAAAAGACTGTAGAAATAAAATTGGAAGACGCAATAAAACCAATAGAGGTAGAACGCTTCAATTGGGAAATCATCAAGTATAAACTTACTGATGGAAAAGATGCAGAAATTAAAACAGAGGTCATCGGTAGCTTCAGCCAATTTCCAATTCGCCTTGCCTGGGCTATGACCATTCACAAAAGCCAGGGTAAAACCTTCGACAGGGTCAATATTGATTTGGGTCACGGAGCATTTGAACATGGTCAGGCGTATGTAGCACTAAGTCGTTGCAAAACCCTGGAAGGCATTAAATTAGCACAGCGTCTGCATTGGAAAGACATCCGCACAGATGAACGAGTCATTGATTTTATCAGACGATTTCAATAAATGCACACCAGTCGACATGATAATTGCTTAAATTTGGCCTTATAAAAATTCCTTCTATGTCCTACCACAACAAGCCTCACAAAATCAATCCTAAGAAAAGTGAGAAAAACTTTTTTTACATACTCCTTATCATTGCCATAATACTTATGCTTATGATGTATCTCATGTTTTCAGCGACTTCATAATTCATTGCGTTGAAATTAAACATCGATATTCGATATCGAAGTCCTGAAGCCTGGATACAATCAGTCATTTCGAACTTTGATAAATTTTTAATAGACCATGCCGATTGCGAACGGAAAGCCTCAGCAATGGCGCTTAGTTTTGTTGCCAAATATCCGGATCGTAAAGAAATAATTCCAGAACTCATTGATACAGCTTTAGAAGAATTGGAACATTTCAAACTGGTCTATGAGATTATGGTAAAAAGAAACATATCACTTCCATCCGGCATGAGTGAAGATCCATACATCAAAGCCTTACTTATACATTGTCATTCTGGAATTAAAGAACGCTTTCTCGATCGCTTGTTGATTGCATCGGTTGCTGAAACGCGTGGAGCTGAACGATTCAGTCTTGTTGCTGATCATCTGGAAGATGAAGAGTTGAAAAAATTCTATAAGATGCTTTGGGTGTCTGAAGCAAAACATGGACATATCTATGTAAAAATGGCCTTGCATTATTTTGACGAAGACAGCGTCTACAAAAGATTAGATCGCTGGATGGATATTGAAGCCGAGGTCGTGAGTAAATTAGAAATCAGACCAGCCTTACATTAATTAGTTTAACCCATGCATCCACATTACATTGTACCGGTATTTTCTGAACAATGGTTTTTGGGTATCATTGGTGCACTATTACTTTTTTTATTCCTGATTTGGCTTGGTAACTATGCAAATAAAATAGGCCTAGAAATTCGATATCGTTATTTTTTAGCAGCCATTTTTATTATCCGCGAAGTGTTTCTGTATGCTTATATCATTAATGAAGGACAATTCACTATACAGGATTCACTTCCATTGCAACTATGTAATATCTCTTACATCTTCATGATTGTTTTTTTAATCAGGCCGAATTATTTTTTGTTTGAATTCCTGATTATGTTGAGTTTGGCTGGTGCATTGCAAAGCTTTATCACCCCAGAACTCACCCATGGCTATTCAGAATACTTTATCATTGATTATTATTTTAGTCATGGTGGAATCATATTTGTTCCACTATATGGACTATTGGTTTTAAAGATGAAACCCAGAACCGGAACATGGCTTCGTGTGTTTATTTTTAGCAACTTCGTTTTGATCTGCGTATTTCTAATTAATCTGGCTTTGGATTCGAACTATATATATCTGATGCGTGCCCCTGAAGCAAATAATCCTATGGTGCTGGGTCCATATCCCATGCACTTGTTGGGCTTTGAAATATTTGGAACCCTACATATACTATTCATATATTGGCTGACCAGAAAAATTAATTTTAAAGCAGAAAAATCTTAAATTCGATTTCAAATATGCTAAAAGCAATTTCACCACTAGACGGCAGATACCAGGAAAAACTGGAAATATTGCAAGATTATTTCTCAGAATATGCATTGATCAAATACAGGCTACATGTCGAAATCGAATATTTTATTTATCTGATTGACACCTTACCCAATACTGAAAAATTGAGCGATGCACATAAAGCATCTTTACGAAAAATACATTCGGAATTTGACCTCGATGCCGCTCGTAAAATTAAAGAGATTGAAAAAACAACCAATCACGATGTAAAAGCTGTGGAATATTATCTGAAGAATCAAATAGAAGATTCAAATCTCAAATCACTAAAAGAATTTGTCCATTTTGCTTTGACTTCGCAAGACATCAACAACACAGCCACTCCCCTTTTGCTTCGCGATTTTACGTTGCAGAACTTATTGCCAAAATTATCCACTGTACTTGACAAGATCAATGAGCTAGGAGTTCAATGGAAAAGCATTGCGATGCTAGCTCGTACACATGGACAAGCCGCAACGCCAACGACACTTGGCAAAGAATTCCTGGTGTTCTCGGAGCGATTAAACAATCAATTGATTTCCTTTCAAAATATTTCCTATTCAGCAAAATTCGGAGGAGCTACCGGAAACTTTAATGCACATCATGCAGCTTATCCCCAGATTGACTGGCCGGAATGGGCAAATGAATTTTTGCAACTGACATTTCATTTGAAAAGACAACAATACACCACGCAGATTGCGCATTACGATGAGATTGCAGAATATTGTCATCAATTAATACGCATCAATACCATACTTCTTGATTTTTGCAGAGATGTGTGGACTTATGTATCGATGGATTATTTTCAACAAAAAACAAAAGCAGGAGAAATAGGATCATCAGCTATGCCTCATAAAGTCAATCCGATTGATTTTGAAAATGCAGAAGGTAATCTAGGTGTCTCTACTGCATTGGCTTCTCATCTTGCAGAAAAATTACCAATATCGCGATTGCAAAGAGATTTGACGGACAGTACTGTTTTGAGAAATCTTGGTGTGCCAATTGGTCATAGTTACCTCGCATTGCTTTCTATTCAATCTGGTTTATACAAACTTGTATTAAACGAAACCAAAATAGCACAAGACCTAGACGATCAATGGATCGTATTATCTGAAGCCATTCAAACTATTTTGCGTCGCGAAGGATTTGAAAATCCGTATGAAATCCTTAAGGATCTCACCAGAGGCAAAACAAAAATTACACAAGCGGATTTGCATCAATTCATTGATCAGTTGAAAGTTTCAGATGCGATTAAAGCAGAATTAAAAGCGTTGAGGCCGGAGACTTATATTGGGGTTGTGAGATAAGACAAGAGCATTCTCTAATTTGTATTCACTTCGTAAATCATCATTCGTTAATCATTATTCCCTGCCGGCCGCAGGCAGGGATATTCACTTCATTGAGTACCTTAATCCTTCGAAATAAATGAATAATGAACACCGATTAACGAATGATGAATTACGAAGTTG
>JAYVIT010000240.1:0-3085 GCA_043769965.1 Saprospiraceae bacterium | reverse complement strand
GCAGCATTGCGTACAATATTCAAACTTCTTACAGCTTCAATAGTTTGTCCTTTTTGAATATAATACTCCGCTTCTAACAAGACTAATTCTTCATTGCGGATAATGGTTATTGGATCTGTATTAGCAGCATATAATGCAAAATCATATTCGCTTGTTAAACCGGAAAGAGTTGCTGATGCATTTCTTTTTTTGGCTTTATTTAATCTGGAATCACCGGATTCTCCATCTGTTATAAAAGCTGGATGAGCTAAGCGAACTTCTCCATTAGAATTCAATGGATAAAAGACATCATTTAGTAAATCACCACCAGACTTGGAGTAAATGTAATACACACCTGTTTTCAAGTCTCCATTATCATTTAAAAAACTTTCAGATAAAGCAGTATTCAATGCATCCCAGTTTTCTCTATACGCATTTACCCTTGCTGCCAATGCTCGATTGAATTTTAAAAAATCTGAAGGATTATCAAAACCAACAAAACCTCTACCCAATTTTAGGATAAAAGAAGTACCGGAAGCCTTTAGATCAGTTGCTGCATCATCTAGAATGGCTGCGATTCCATCAAGCGATCCCTTCTTATCCAAAAAAGGACCTAAATTCGAAGGATCTTCAACTTGGATGCGAATTCCATTATCGTATTGCTGATTAAATACCATTAAAAGTTCGTGTGCTTTAATGGTTTTTGCAATTCCATTAATTCCTTTTTTCTGTTCAGCAGAAACAGCCGCTTTGGTATTTTTTGCTGCCGTTATTAAAATATTGCAATTTTTAACCACGCGGTAACGTGAATTGTATGGATTATTTACATAGAATGAACCTCCATCTAAAACTCCTGTAAGAGCCCCCAGTAATTCACCTGTAAATCTGGGATCACTACCGGAAAACCGGTATATCTCCCGTCCAACTACACTGATTGCATCAAAGTAAGTAGCATAATCATTACGCATACCAGCCTGAATGCCATCTAATAAATTTTGCATTTCGCTTATCGTGGCATTGGTTTCAATTGTACTAACACCGGGATTATTCGGATCAGGTACTTCATCCAGTGAACAAGATGTAATGGAAAACATACAGATCACAATGAATGAAATGTATTTCATAAGTAGATTATATTGATTTGTTTTCATGATTTATATTTTTATAAAATGAATTAAAATGTAGCGGCAATGGTGAATACCAAAGTTTTTGCTGAAGGAAATGGATTTACATCAATTGCACTAGAAATAGAACGGATTCCGAAATTTGAAACTTCAGGATCGTAACTATTATAATCAAATATGTTGATCAGATTTCTTCCACTTACTCCCAGTCTGAGTTGAGCTTTGTTGTTCAAAAAACTCTTTGGAACTCTATAATACAAACCAATTTCTCTGAGTCTGATGTAACTCGCATCTTCAACAAATGGTTTGGCATCAGATCCCAATTGACTCAATCGATAGTCGCCATTCACGAGTTTTTGATTAGGATCGAGATTCGTTTTATCATAATCTCCGGTAGTACCTGATAAATCATATAAGAGTGTCGTAAGGTTGATGTTGTCTCCTCCTTCCTTCCAATGAAATAAAAACGAAAAATCGAAATTACCAAAGGTCACTGTGTTGGACCACGATAAATTAAAATCAGGCTCTGCATCTCCTAATACAGCCATACCATCAGCATCTGCTGTATCGGATGTTGTACCAACGATCTGAGTTGGACTTTTACCTTCTTCAATTTGAAAAACTCCAAGAATTGGAGCAAATCCTCCCTCGACATATTTTGGCACTTTAAGATTTTCAATTTTGGCAGTATTTTTCCAAAATCCCAGTCTAGTACTCCAATTAAAATTCCTGTTATTGATTACATTTATGGATGCACCGATTTCAATTCCATTATTTTTTAATTCAGCAGCATTTAACCATCTATCAGTGAAACCACTTGAGCCTGGCACTAAGACTTTCAATACCAGATCTTCAATATTTTTTTGATAATATGTAAAGTCAATTAAAATCTTGTTGTTTAAAAGTCCAAGATCAAATCCAGCTTCAAGTTCGGTTTGCTTTTCCGGACCAAGTGCATCATTACCCAAGGTTTTACCAATAATAGATCCTGTCGATCCATCAATTACAATTGAATTCAATGGAGTAAAGATTGAACCAAATCTTGCAAAGTTACCCGACTGTCCATAAGCTACACGCAATTTCAACTCGCTTAGCTGATCATTTGTAAATCCACCAAGTTTGCCAATATTTGCAGCAATAGAAGCTTTAGGATAATAATATAATTTATCAGCATCTCCATTGTTGGAAGATTTATCAGCACGCATCCCTAAAGTAAATATGATTTTGTCATCCCAGTTTACTTCTTCCTGTGCAAAAAATCCCCTGTCTTTCTGAATGACTCTGTTTTGTGTAACTGAGACAGAACCTGCTTGATTTAAATTTGTTTGTGAACCAATTAAAAAAGTCGATCTATTTAAAATAGTATTTTGATCAAAATTTTCAGCAGTCACTCCAATTTGTGTTCTGAATCCAAAAGCAGAAGGTTGCCATTGGTGAACCAGGAATGCTCCAATGTTTTTATTCGTATTTAATGTTGTACCAGCTATCGAAGCACCACTGGTACCATTTCCATCTTTTTGAAATTGCAAGGTAGTTGGAGCTATTACACTGGTCAATAAAGTATAATAATCTATACCACCTCTAATGACTAAATTTAAAGAAGACTTAGCCCCTTGGCAAATATGAGAAATCACTGAACCACCAACAATGAAGCGGTCAACTTTTTCATTGTTCGTCATCAATTCAGCAGTTTGCAAAAAATTGGAAGGTGCATATAGATTATTAGGATAATTGCCTAAAGCATCTGGATGTAATTCTGCAAACGATGGTGTCGATGTCAATGAAATTCCCATGGTTGCGGAAGTATTATCATTATTAAAAAATCCACGATCAGCACTGCTTCTCATATAATTAGTACTCAATGCAACATCAAACCACTTTGATATTTTATGATCCAGATTCAATCGAAAATTTAATCGTTCAAATCCTGTATTGGGAACAATCGCATCTTCATTCTTATAAGTCATACCAGCGAAATATTT
>JAYVIT010000239.1:0-2425 GCA_043769965.1 Saprospiraceae bacterium | reverse complement strand
CTATACAACTTTCTGCATCACCCATTTTTACATCCTAAAATAATGTCCAACTGATTTTTAGGAATGCTCACAAAAACCGCCACTAAAACAATTTGCTTTCATTGCGGAACAGCTTGCAATAAATACATTGCTATTGAAGAAAAATACTTTTGTTGCGAAGGCTGTAAGACCGTTTTTGAGATCCTGAATCAAAATAATTTATGCAGTTACTATGACCTGAATGCACATCCCGGTTTAAAATTCAACAAAAATATCTGGAACAATCGTTTTGAATATCTTGACTTACCCGAAATCAGAAA
The DNA here is from genome assembly GCA_043769965.1 of Saprospiraceae bacterium. Lineage (GTDB taxonomy): Bacteria > Bacteroidota > Bacteroidia > Chitinophagales > Saprospiraceae > Vicinibacter. The sequence continues at coordinate 2,126 of JAYVIT010000239.1, read as the reverse complement.
TAAAATTATTCAATTCACAAATGGAGTACAGACACATGTCCATTTGTCCATTCCTCAAATGCATTGTAGTTCTTGTTTGTGGTTACTGGAAAATTTGCATAAGCTACTTCCTGCTATTGTGTATTCCAGGGTCAATTTTACAGATAAAAATATTCTGATCGTTTACAATGAACCTGACACAAGTCTTCGTAAAGTTGTAGAACTATTGACAACCGTTGGATATGAACCAAAACTGGAACTTGATCATCCGAAAGAAGAGGCAACCAATCTCTTTAATAAAAAACGCTTAATGAAAATAGGCATAGCAGGATTCTGTTTTGCCAATATCATGATGATGAGTTTACCAGATTATCTATCAGGCGGAAAACCTTTGGAAAAAGAACTGGGATGGTTGTTTACTACGATTAGTTTGATTTTATCACTTCCTGTTTTATTTTATTGTGCAACTGAATTTTTTGCGAATGCCTGGAAATCATTAAAAGCAAAATTCATTAATATTGATTTGCCGATTGCACTGGCCATACTTTTGACTTTTATCCGCAGCATCTATGAAATACAGGCGGGTATGGGCAATGGTTATCTCGATAGCATGTCGGGCATTGTTTTCTTTATGCTCATAGGAAGATATGTGCAGGACAGGTCTTACCAATCACTTACCTACGACCGAAATTACAAATCGTTTTTTCCAATCGCAGTTAATGTACTAGAAGGAAATAGTTTCAAACCCAAACCTATTGAACAAATACAAATAAATGATACCATACTGATTCACAATCAGGAAATCATTCCGGTTGATGGAATGGTCGTAAAAGGAAGACCAGCATTGGACTACAGTTTTGTAAGTGGAGAAAGTGAACTAGTTTACGCTAAAGAGGGCGATCTCATTTTCGCAGGTGCCAAACAAACCGGAAGCAATTTAGAAATCAAAGTCACAAAACCAGTATCTCAATCCTATTTAACTAGTTTGTGGAACAAAGATATTTTTAAACGGGAAAAATCTATCTGCAAAACAGATATCGATCAGTTAGGTCAGTATTTTTCTATTGTCGTTTTAATTCTTGCCTTTAGTGCTGCGATCTATTGGCTGGCTCATTCGCGTACAGATCTCATGTGGAATGCTTTGACGACAATCTTAATAGTTGCTTGTCCTTGTGCACTGCTATTGGCATCCAACTATACCAATGCGCAGATATTAAAAATACTTGCTCAAAATAAGTTGTATTTTAGGCATGCTGATGTATTGGATAAAATTTCCAAAATAAACCACATCGTCTTTGATAAAACTGGAACGCTTACTTTAAACAATGATCAGCAATTACAATACCTAGGTGAACCATTGACCAAAGAAAGAATAGAACGAATGCTTGCTTTGGCCAAACAATCAACTCATCCTTTGAGTCAGGCAATTGTTCAACATTTTGATGATAAATGCAATCAAATAGAAGTTACCCAATTCAAACAAATTGAAGGTCATGGTATAGAAGCCTGGATAGACGAACATCATCTGAAAATAGGATCCTCACATTTTGTAAATCAGAAAAATACACTTGCAGACATAGGAACTGTAATACACATTGTTGAAGATGGACATTATATCGGATGCTTTCAGGTCAATCAGCAATACCGTAATGGATTGCAGCAACTCATATCCATTCTCGCAAATCGATTTCGATTATCGGTTGTCTCCGGCGACAATGATAAACAGTCGGCATTTCTTTCTTCAATTTTCAAAAACTCCAATAAACTTTTATTCAATTTTAAACCGGAAGACAAACTGCACTACATTGATTCATTGCAACAGAATCAGCACGAAAAAGTAATGATGATTGGCGATGGATTAAACGATGCCGGTGCACTAAAACAAAGTGATGTCGGAATTGCAGTTACAGAAAACAAAAATAATTTTACTCCGGCTTGTGATGGAATAATGGATGGATCATCATTTGAAAAGATTCCATCATTATTAAACTTTGTCAGAAATAGTCGCAAAATAATTTTCATTATTTTTATATATTCTTTGATATACAACATCATCGGCGGGTACTTCGCCTTGAGAGGAGAATTATCCCCAGTGATAGCAGCAATACTCATGCCTTGCAGTTCATTGAGTATTATTTTGCTTTCCT
>JAYVIT010000238.1:0-9783 GCA_043769965.1 Saprospiraceae bacterium | reverse complement strand
CCCGAAAGGAATGTTGATTGGAGAAGTCGCGTATTAATAGTTCGTAGATTAACAATTCATCTTTTTTTGGCTTCTTGAAATTAGAAGTGTTCCATTGATAAATAATTGGTGTTGTGTTAAATGTCGATACCATTCCATTTGTCAGACCAGTTGGATAGGGTGGGAGATTCGGAAAGGTATTATTTGAAATGCCAGAATCATTGTATGGATCCAATATCAAGGTACTCAACGGATCCGCGACAATAATTTTTCCATCCACTAAATATTGGAATTTATGATTGAATCCAGGTTTTAGTGGTAGAAGATCAAGCCAAAATAAATCACTTGCAGTATTTCTCTTCATCAGGTAATTGGTATCTGGTAAAAAATTATTGACATCGGACAACACAAAAACAAATTTTTTACCGGGTGCCTTTAAAGCTAATCGTGCACTCAATGCATTTAAAACGGTAACACCAGGTATTGTGCCTGCAGGAGGATTTTCAGTTTTTGAAGTGATACCAACAAAATACCGGAATGACTTTATTACTGTCTCGCTACCAGAAGTACATTCTATCCGCGCATCAAACTGACCGGGTTGATCAACTGTTATCGATTTATTATAGGATTTGCCATGAAAAAAATCCGTTTCAATATTATTTATAAACAAACGAATATCTGCAATTTTAGAAGATTCAAATTGAATATTTAAAATTTCATTTGTATTCAAAAAAACAAAAGATTCGAATGGTTTTATGAGGATTCCCTGAAGGCTACTTGAAGAATCATATACTGGATAGTAGATGTCTCCACCATTTTGATCCCTTCCAACGATACTTCCATTGGTATTCCTGAACACAAATGCCATTTTTTGTATAGATTCTGATTGTGGTACATTGTAAAACGAGCGGAGATGATATTTGATCTGGAATAAATTATTGCCTAATGATGTCATTAAAACTTTTGAATCTGCAGCGCCCCAGGTTCCTTGTACATATCTCCAATCATTACCACTGCTGCTTTGTGATGTAATGACTCCGGTATGTGTAAAGACTGGTTGGCTTGCATTTTTTAAAGCTGCGTTTCCTTCAGCGGCATTATAGATAATTGTTACCGTATCCTGATCTGTTGGAAAGACAGGGGATACATTTAAAATCTGGCCATTGATTTGCGTAAAACAAAAGATAAAAATTGTAGTGGTATTTAAAATCGTTTTTATGTTCATGATATATTTATTCAACCACTTCGTGGTTGAAAATTAATAAATGGTTATTTCTATTCACATTTAACCACTTCGTGGTTGGGATTATTTCATTCGCAATTCTATTCATATTCAACCACTTCGTGGTTGAAATTCGGGTAATATTAATAGTGCTTAATAAAAAGGGAGGCCTGGACCTCCCTGGTATGTAATTTTTAATAGATTAATTATTGTATAATAATTCTTTGATTGCTGAAAGCACCTTTACTATTCTTTAAGGTAGCAATATAAATTCCATTGCTCATATGTTCTCTATTTAAAAGGATCTCGCTGGAATGTATATTTTTTATTTCTTTTATTTCCATTCCCAATACATTTACAATACTTAAGGTGTAAACTTCTCCTTTTGTATTATCAAACTTTATTACAGTATTGTCAGAAAATGGATTTGGTTGAACGCGCATATTCACATTCAATAATTCATTTTTTGTATTTGTCAATTCCTCACATACATTCCATCTATAACCGATATCTGCAAATTCAGTTAATCCGGTTAAATCGATAGTTCTCAATTGCGCTCCTACAGGATTTAGTACACCACAACCCAGATCTTTGAATTTTGCATTTTCCTGATCGGCATCTGTTTTTCCATTTACAAATAAAAAGTCTTGTCTGATAGGTACAATATCTAATACATCAGTGCCAAAAATACCATTGACAGGATCGATCAATTTTAATTCTGTCACAGCATGAACAAACTGCGGCCATTGAAAAGTACTTTTCATGAATACACCATCAGCAGATGGTACTTCTGAACTTAAGTCAACTTTAAAACGAACTTTTATTTTAGCCGGCAAAGGAGTACATCCATCGTCACACGTATTAAAACAATAGGCAGTTAAGATAGTATCAGAACTTGCGATGTCCACTTTGCGGTTTCCGCCTCCAGTTGTGCAAGACAATCCGCTTAATCCCGTTTCATCGTAACCCCAATTGTTACCGTATAAATATTTAAATTCATAAGTCGTTTTTTCATCTACAGAATCTTGTCCTTGATAAATACTATCACCATCAGGATCAGTAAGCGCATTTTTTGCTGCACCTGGAGTCCATCCCTGAAATGATCCTGCGACATAAGCGGTATCGATTTTACCAAATTGCGCGATCATATTTGTCATGTTAACCCTAAATGTAATTCTCACTTTTTTAGGAGGACCTGTTAACTTACAGGCTTCGCAACTATTAAAACAATATGTTGGTAAAGTTGTATTTGCCAGTACATTCATAACTCTGTTACCACCTCCATTTACGCAATTTCCTGTGATGCCACCTTCCCAGCCAGCACCATTTTTAATAAACTTATACTCATACGATCCGGCTGCAAGAGGTAAATTGATTTCATAAATGCCATCAGCATTATCATCTTTTAATTTATCTGTGTTTGAATTCCATCCTTGAAAACTTCCTGCAACTGTTACTGAGTCAACAAGTGGATTGAAGGCACCTTTAATAATCTCATCATTCATATCAACACGGATGGTTACTCCTTTATTTGTGCAGGTATCAATAGAGTTGAAACATACAACAGGCAGAATATCTTTTCCACCACCATTGTCAACAACAGTGTGCTTCCTGTTATTTGCTTCATCATTGCCATCCCAGGCATTTGAGTTGACGTATTTCCATTCCATGTCAGTGCCAATCGCTACCATTGCTGTGAAGGTCCAAACTCCATCACCTTCAGGATCCGACATAGCATCCTTCGCTGGATCCCAACCCTGGAAACTACCAGCAATATGAACACCGCTACTAGATATTTTTTTAGTCAGAGCCAGTTCATTGACATCTACCTGAAATGTAACCTCAATCATTTGGGCTTGTGATACTCCCAGTGTAAATAAAATAAAAAATAATGCGTAGAATTTTTTCATGTAATCTGTTTTTTAAGTTTATAATTAATATATGAAGATTTTTTTAAGAAATTGATTTTTTCCGGAAAATACTCTGATGAAATAATAACCAGCAAGTAAATTTTTAGAAAGTTTTATTATATGAAAATCGGATTTCCAACTGCAACTATAAATTGGTTTTGATTGCAAATCCAATAACTGCATCTGATAACTAGCATTTTGATTGGAAGAAAATGTAATTTCATTCGAGTGTGGATGATATTGAATATCCATATTCCAAAGAATTGCGATAGATGGATTTTCACTCTCAACAACTTCATCTTCTGAAATGGTATACTTTTTATTTGCATCTAAATTTTGAACAAGCGTTGAAAATCCTCCTGGCCATTTTATTATTCCATAATCTATTTTATGTTGATCACCCAAGCCAAAGTGCAATCGCTGCGGTGTTTGAGAAGCATATCCACTTCCTGAAATCAATTCCTGATAATATCTCACACCATTTACCTGAATCATAACTTTTGTACCGATCCCAAAAAGATTACCAATTTTAGATCTAAAATCAAATTCGATCCAGTTTTCAGGATTGGTATTTGTATTAATAAATAATTCATTACCGTCATTTCCTGCATTCGCTACAAAAATATCCTGCTTTCCATCTTTATTTACATCCAGCCAACTGTTGCCATAAGAACCATAATGGCTTGCCAATGCAGTATTGATTGCCACATTTTCAAATAGTGAGTTGCTCTTATTGAGATACATCAGATTTCTATATGGAGAAAAGTAAAAATCATTACAAACATAAATATCTCTCATTCCATCATTGTTGCAATCCAACCACACATTGCCCCAACCCATCCCATAATCATTGACACCGGCTTCTTTTGCAATATCTTTAAAGGTGCCATCTGCCTGGTGAAGCAATAAAGCATTATCAAATAAATTGGTTATGTAAAGATCCATTCTGCCGTCGTTGTTAAAATCTCCCGCGGATACACCCATTCCCTGAGATTTAAAATTGGCCTTGGTCTTAACTGAAATATCTGTAAAGTGTCCGGTTCCGTCATTTTGGTATAATATAAAATCCTGATTCGCATCATGGATTAAATACAAGTCAGCATCGCCGTCATCATCATAATCAAAGAAAGTGGCTCCCATAGAAATACGGTTATCAATTGCTCCTGACTCAAGAATCTTGTTTTCAAAATGAAGATTTCCGTCATTTATAAACAAAGCATTTTCAGCATTTAGATTTGAAATATAAAGATCGAGGTCACCATCCAAATCCACATCAGAAGCAAGGCAAGCTCTGACAATTTGTTTATTGAAGATTCCAGAAGCATTAGTGATATCTTCAAAACCCAAAGGACCTTTATTTAAAAAGAGTTTACAGGGTACATCATATCCTCCTAAGAATAAATCCGGTAGTCCATCATTATTAAGGTCTGCCCAAACAGAGCACTCAGTTCCACCTGCAAAGGCCACGCCTGTAGCTTGAGCGACGTCTGTAAACGTTCCGTTTTGATTATTTCGATAAAGATGGTTGACCCCCTTCCTGTTTGATACATATACATCATCCCAGCCATCCTGATTGTAGTCAGAAACAGCTACACCTATATTATAGCCAGTGTTATTGATTCCAGCGAAGGAACTGATATCGCTATAATTGATAATAGATTGGCCAAATGAAAATTGGGAAAGTATCAAAAAAATAAAACAATGTTCTATTTTAATCATCACAGGCGGTATTTATTGAAAGAGCAAAATTAACAAAGAGTTAATACATTTGCTTGATTAAAATGCCATTCTATGAAAAAAGCACTGCTTCTGATATACTTTTTATCGGGGATTATTAATATCGCAGAATCCCAGAATAGTTTAAAAGGTCATGTAATAGCACAAGGCGAAGCTGTAATTGGTGCCACCTTAAGACTGGAAGGCAGCTCTTTAGGTACGGTTACGGATTTCAATGGTGATTTTGTATTAACTAAAATACCAAACGGTACTTATAAGGTAAGCATCAGTTTTGTAGGATATAAACTTCAATCCCGGACCTATTCTTTCGATGGAAATAAAAATGAAAATTGGGATATCAATCTTGAAGAAGACAATCAATTGATAGACGAAGTGGTTGTTGTTGGATATGGTACTCAAAATAAAAAAGAAGGAATTGGATCTATCGCCACTCTGAAAAATGATAAACTCACTGACAATGTAGGTGGTACTCTGATATCTGAATTACAAGGAAAAGCACCAGGCGTTTTGATGACCTCATCTAGTGGTGCAGCCGGTGCAGCAGGTATTGTAAGATTAAGAGGAACAAACTCGATAACCGCCGGAGGTGATCCATTGTATGTAATTGACGGAGTTCCCTTATCAAATGAAAATTTTTTGAATGGAGAACGTGGAGGTCAAAATAATAATCCGCTCAGCACGATTAATCCGGCAGATATTGAAAGCATTAGTTTCCTGAAAGATGCATCTTCAGCAGCAATTTATGGATCAAGAGGAGCCAATGGTGTTATATTAATTACGACAAAACGAGGAGGAAATAAACGATTTGGTGTAAGTTATTCTGCTTCTATTGGTAGTTCAAGGCCAACCAATATCATCGACATAATGAACAAGGAGCAATGGTTACAAATACAACAGGAAGCATATGAAAATGATGGTGGCGTTGGACGGTTTCAACTTCCGAATGGATTGAGTTATAGTGATATCGCAAACATCAATACTGACTGGATAGACAAAGTCATTCAAACTGGTTTTAAAATTGAAAACAACCTGGGCATTTCTATTGGAAGAGAAAAAATAAAAGCATATATTGGAGGTACCGTCAGTAAAGCAGAATGTTTTTTGATAGGAAATTATTTTGAACGGTATTCTGTCCGGTTAAACTTAGATTACAGTCCTGTGCATTGGTTTAAAATTGGAATCAGTTCATCTACTGTGAGAGGTTTAAATAAAAGAGCTTTTCAGGCATGGGCTGGCGGTCTGGGTCTGGCCCAATCTAATGCACTTCCAATTTATCCTGTGTATAATAATGAGTTTCCAAAAACAAGTCCATTGTATGATTCAATCGGTTTCTACAATTTAAATCAGAATCCAGTGGCTCAACAGGAACATATTGATTTCAGAACACGGGAATGGAGATATATCAACAGTATGTCAGTTTCTTTTTTTCCATCTGCACGTTTGAGTTTTAGTCTGAATGCTGGAGCAGATTTATCCCGTCTGGGCGACTTTACATATGAAGATGCGACCTGGACCAGAGATAAGGATGTATCAAGGATAAATTTATCCAATGTCGATAATTATAATGTTTATCTAACCGGACAATATCAAATTCCATTAAAAAATAAAGCACATGAAATGATTATTCTTGGAGGATTGGAATACCAGGATTTTCAAGTCACCGGGTATGACCAGAGTTATAATAATGTTTCTGATTTGATTTATAATGTAGATTCAATATGGTCAGATGTAAATGGAAATGTTTCCAATTATTATGTTGATCGAGATGGATATAAATTTGCCAGCGTGTTTGGAAGGTTTAATTATTCCTGGAAACAAAAATTATTTGCACAAGCTACATTTCGAAGAGATGCATCTTCCAAATTCGGACCGAATAATCGTTTTGGAAATTTTCCTTCCATCGGTATTGGATATGTAATTTCTGATGATAATTGGTTTAAGAATAACATCCTTAGTTATTTTAAAATAAAGGCATCTTATGGGATTACCGGTAACTCAAATATCCCCTGGTCTCAACAGTATGAAACATATAAAAGGAATGAGACTCCAATCTTACAAAATGATACCAAATACAACGATCAAAAAACCCGCTACCAGGAAAAAGTAGGCAATCCTGATTTGAAATGGGAAGAAGTCCAGAAAATAGATATTGGATTTGATTTTGGATTATGGCGTGATCGCATTAGTGGAAGTTTTACTTATTTTTATGATTTAACCAAGGATGCTTTGTTACTTGTTGCCTTGCAGTCTTCAACAGGATTAGAAAATCTAAATTTTTATGACAACGTTGGTAAAATTGAAAATAGAGGACTTGAGTTTTCATTAACCTCACATAATATAATAGGTAAATTTAAATGGACCACTGAATTCAATATTACAGCAATAAGAAATAAAGTCCTGGAAGTAGGCACGGCAACGCCAGATGCATTGGATGGTGGATTTGGCGATATTCGGGTTGTTGTGAATTATCCGGTTGGTGTCAATTATATAGTTCGTTTTTCACATGTGGATCAAGCAACAGGCAGACCCGTTTACCTTGATAAAAATGGGAATGAAACTTTTACATACAATGTAGCAGAAGATCGTGTTCCCGCAGGTACATTGCAACCTGATTTTTATGGAGGATTAACCAACACCTTTTCATATAAGAACTGGAGTTTAAGTGCTCTTTTGTTTTTTAAAAAAGGTGGGCAACTTTATGACGATGCTGCTAAAAGACAGCTTGGAGTTGTTACAACAGATTGGAACATGAGACCGCTGATCTTTGATCGCTGGCAACAGGAAGGAGATATAAAAAGATATCCGCGACTTACAAACACCATGTTAAACTGGGGCGGCAATGATAATGCATGGCAAAACAATCACACACTTTGGATGTATGATGCAAGCTATATGAGATTGCGCACAGTCACATTAGCATATACTATAAAAGGAAAAACAGCTACGTCATTAAATTGGCGCTTCTATGTTATCGGAAATAATATACTCACCTTCACCAAATATCCGGGTTGGGATCCTGAAGTTGCAAGAGACCGTACAAATGACCAACAACGCAATGTCGGCGGTATTGGAGTCAGCTATTTGACTGCACCTCAAGAAAAGAGTTGGGTGTTTGGAATAAACCTTGAATTTTAATGAAAAGTGAAAAATGAAAAAAGAAGGAATGAAGACACCAGTTTAAATGGGTAAAAATCAAACCCCGTAGGGGTGAAATGATTGTAGAAATTTTCAATAACAAAAGAATCAAAACCCCGTAGGGGTGACATAATAATAACAAATGAAAACGTACATACAAATATTATTAATGAGCTGTTTGTTATTCACAAACGCCTGTGATGATTCATTCATTGAAGCGAAATTGGATTCTGCAATTGATATCAATGAATTTTTAAAATCACCGGTGGAATTTCAGGAATTGTTGAATAGTTCGTATGATGCGCTATCATATGGATCTTTGTATGGTGGACAAATACAATTGATGAGTGAATTAATGTCAGATGGTGTCGATGGTGCTTTTTTAGTAAATAATGATTGGAGAGCATTATATACATGGACTTCTGATATTTTTCTTGGGCCAACAAGAACTTTGATGCACGATGGGTACAAGGCCATTGCAAGAGCAAATCTGGTTATCGCTAATTTGAATAATGTACCTGGTTTAGATGATGCGAATAAAAAGCGAATGGAAGGAGAAGCACTATTTATTCGTGCATTAATGCATTTTGAACTTGTTCGTTATTTTGCACAACCGTATGGATATACCGCCGATAATTCACATTTGGGAATTCCTATACGTACATCCTTCGGACAATCTGTAGTTGACAGATCTTCAGTTGCTGATGTTTATAAACAAAGTATTTCAGATGCAGAACGAGCAGAATCCTTGTTGCCAGTTTCGAATACAGTTTATGCAACACTATATTCTGCGGAAGCTTTATTGGCTAAGATTTATTTTCAGCAAAATAATTTTGTAAAGGCAAAAGAATATGCAGAACGGGTAATCAATTCTTCGGGTACAAGTTTAGATTCTTTTCCAAATACAAAATTTGGTTTTGGAGAATCTAAAGAGATCCTTTTTGGTTTGGTGAGTACGGATTATAGTAATGACAATGCAAATATCTCTATTCAAAAAGATTATTTCTCTCTTACAAAAACAATCCCGGACGTAATTCCTTCAAGTGCGGCCAGTCTTTCAGTTTCTGGTCCAGGAGATATTCGTGCAAGCTGGTTTGAAAAAAAGGGAAATTACTTGTTGTGCAAAAAATTTAATACAAGCAATACGGCCATTTATACTAATCCTGTCATCCATCTTTCGGAAATCTATTTGATATTAGCTGAGTCATTGGCCGAAACAGGTGCTGATGGATTATTATATTTAAATGCAATACGGAAAAGAGCAGGACTGTCAGAATTAGTAAGCATTTCCACAACACAACAAATCGAAGAATCCAGAATCCAGCGGAGAGCTGAATTTTATTTTGAAAACAACAGGTTGCATGAATTAAAAAGAGAAGCGGTCAGAAGTAACCGGGATCTTTTAATCCGCAATCTTGCAAGATGGGATTGTCCTGGATTGGTTTGTCAATTTCCAGATAGTGAACTTAAAGGGAATCCAAATCTCCAACCGAATCCTACTGCCAAGTGTTATTAAAAAATTAAACCGTTTTGAGAAATGAAAAAATTAGAATCCATATTTTTAATCATACTTTTTCTTCTTTGTTTTACTTGTAAAAAAGAAGAAGCACCTCCCATTGGAGATTCCTATTCGCAAGTAAAAGGAATTCAGGATGATTGGCTATTGACCAAAGTGGAAATAGTAGATGAAGTAGCAGATCCTGAAACTGCGATTGATGTAAGTGATTTAATGGTTGGGGCAACACCCTCAGAGATTCATTTTACAGCGGACACGTATACTATTAATCCTGGTACTTCAAG
>JAYVIT010000237.1:0-9735 GCA_043769965.1 Saprospiraceae bacterium | reverse complement strand
AGGCTGTTTTCTGCTATTGTTTTTGCATCAACAATTTCCTGAGCTGATTTTGTAAGTTTAGCTTTCGGTTTGGCTGATTTTTGCTTTATCCCTTTTTGTGCTTCATCTATTGAAGTATTCTTTGCTTCTTTTAGTTCTTCCAGCCATTCATAGAAATCAAGTGATTCAGAAGTCGTTTCAGTATTCATTTTTGTAACTAAGCTATCTTGATCAATTGCATTTTCATCTTCAGTATTCTTAAATTCAATGATTTCATCCTTTTGCTTTTTCGATTTACGCTTGGTAGGTATTTTAATTTTCTTGACTTGGATTTCTTCCATTACCTCATCACTCGATTCTGATAATTGTTCTTCTGATTGCATCGAATCAATTTCAATTGGAATAATTTTTATGGCTTCTTGTACGAGAATATTTTCAATAAATTTATTTTCCAGATCATTTGAATACATTTTCGTTTCTATAACTTCATTTTCATTTAATTCTCCTGAAACCAAATTAGTAATACGTTCAATTTCTGTTTTACTGTCCCGATAAAGATCGGGAGTCAGCTTTCCGTTTGACCTCTTTTCCAATTTATATTCTGGCCAACTTTGCGAATCCAAATACGACGGATCCGGAAAACGCAATGCATTCTTTTTTAAATCAACATCTGCCAGCTGCCATAAATGAGCATCCAGCGGTTGTGATTGTAGCAGTATTATTGCTTCTTCCTTTATAATGCTCTGCTTTTTTCCCATACCTACCAGTTTGTAAAAGCTTTATTAAAAATATCATCAACCAAAATGAGATTAATATCTGTTATCAGTTTTTGCTGAACGCTGGAAAAATTTTGATCCGCTCCAAAATCCTGATACCTGGTGAATGAAGATTTCCAATCTTGTTTATCATCTATCTTGCTATCATACTCCACTTCTATAGTCACATTCAACCGATTAATCGCTGAAACTACTCCTGGTTGGGGTGCCTGGCTATTCACAAGAAACTGAGTCACCTTGCATTTAAAAATAACATCTGGATTTTGATTATTGAGACTAAGTCTTGATTCTTTTCTAATTTTTGTAATCATTGCTTCCGAAAAATCAATTGGGTACGTTGCCGGAGCATTGAAGGACTGATCAATAACAGGATCAATTGCAAAAGTACTCACCTCAGGAGGGATGCTGATTCCTTTAAAACTGTAACACGAAATCAAACTAAAATAAAAAGCTAATATGTAAGTTGATCTGATCATGAATCGAGTTCGTATTCTTTTATTTTGCGATAAAGTGTCCTCTCTGAAATGCCAAGTTCTTCAGCCGCATCTTTTCGTTTACCATTAAATTTTTTCAAAGCTTTAGCAATCATATCTTTTTCCATATCATTAAGCGATAAGGTTTCTTCCATCACTTCCACTGTTTCAAAATTGCTTTTATCTTTATCTCCGGTAATAATGATTGGATTTTCTTCTCCTGATTTATGAGCATGTGAAATCTGATTTGGATTCCAGCCTTGCATTGAACTTGCACTAAATGGCAATTGTGGACTTTGCGGAAATGATGATGAAACATTTTCCATTGCATCAGGCATCTCCAGATCATTCGTATGTACCAATTGATAAAACATTGTTTTCAATTGATTGAGATCCTGTTTCATATCAAACAATAGTTTGTATAAAATTTCCCGTTCGTGCATTCCGGTAACAGGATCCTGATCAATTGGACCCATCGGTAAATTTCTCGAATTAATATTTGGAATGATGCGCTGAAGATCCTGCGCCCTGATAACTTTTTGATCAGACAACACAGATAATTGCTCCACCGCATTTCGCAATTCACGGATATTTCCTGGCCATGAATAATTTTCTATCATTTCAGAACTCTGTTCATCGAGTTCAATAGGAGTTGTTCTATATTTTTCTGCAAAGTCCTGGGCGAATTTTCTAAAAAGTATCAAGATATCTTCCCTACGTTCTTTTAATGAAGGAACTCTTATAGGTACTGTATTCAATCGATAATAAAGATCTTCTCTGAATTTACCGTTTCGTACGCGATCCATTAAATTGACATTGGAAGCAGCGACAACCCGCACATTTGTTTTCAAAACTTTTGAAGAACCAACCCGAATAAATTCTCCGGATTCCAAAATTCGCAATAAGAATGCCTGGGTATCATGTGGCATTTCTGCAATTTCATCCAAAAAAATGGTGCCACCATCTGCAGTTTCAAAATAACCTTTTCGATCAGCTGTGGCTCCGGTAAACGAACCTTTCTCATGACCAAACAATTCGGAATTGATAGTACCTGCAGGAATTGCACCACAGTTGACTGCAATAAATGAATTGTGTTTTCTTGCACTAAGCTGATGAATAATTTTGGAAAATATTTCTTTACCGGTTCCGCTTTCTCCTGAAATCAATACGGTCAATTCCGTTGCAGCAACGCGTATAGCAGTATCCAATGCCTGATGTAATTGTTCGGATCTTCCGTAAATTCCGAATCGTTGTTTAATATTTTGTACTGATTCCAATAATCGCTTTTTAAATAACTCTTTTACCAATTAATGTTGCACTTGTCGAATCAATCACTTCAACATTTACATAAGTTCCTAAAGCAATATCATCTGAAGCAGGAAAAATAATAACCTTGTTTTGTGAATTTCGTCCTTTCAACATCGCATCAGATTTTTTTGATTTCCCATCAACTAAAATTTTGTATATTTTACCAATATCCTGCTGATTAAGTTTTGCAGATATTTTGCGGTGTAATGCAACGATCTCACTCAATCTTCTTTTTTTAGTTTCTTCAGGAATGTCGTCTTTAAATTTTTTTGCTGCCAATGTACCAGGCCGTTCAGAATACTTAAACATATATGCGATACTAAAGTGGGCATATTCCATAAGACTTAAAGTATCCTGATGTTCTTCTTCCGTTTCGCTGCAAAATCCGGTAATCATATCAGAAGAAACAGTACAATCAGGAATAATAGAATAAATTTCATCAATCTTCATTTTATACCATTCTCTATCATATGTGCGATTCATGAGTTTGAGTATTCTGCTATTACCGGATTGACAAGGCAAGTGAATGTATTTGCATATATTTTCATACTTCGCAATTGTAGTAATCACTTCAGTTGTAATGTCTTTCGGATGAGAAGTTGAAAATCGAACCCGTAAATCCGGATGAATATGTGCAACCATTTCCAAAAGATTGGCAAAAGAAACAGTTTGATTCGTTTCCGGATTTTCCCATTTGTAGGAATCTACATTCTGTCCAAGTAAAGTTACTTCGCGATAGCCCTGATCGAACAAATGCTGTGATTCTGCGATGATGGTATGTGCACTTCTGCTACGTTCACGTCCTCGTGTGAATGGCACTACACAAAATGAACACATGTTGTCGCATCCCCGCATAATAGACACAAATGCACTGACGCCATTGCTGTCCAAACGCATAGGCGCGATATCTGCATAGGTTTCTTCTCTTGATAAAAAGACATTTACTGCTTTATAACCGTCATCAACCGTTTGAATTAATTCAGGTAATTCCCTGTATGAATCCGGACCTACAACCAGATCGACCAGTTTTTCTTCTTCGAGCAATTTGTCTTTTAGTCGTTCCGCCATACAGCCGAGCAGACCAATCATTAATTCCGGTTTACTCTTTTTCAATGACTTAAATTCAGTCAGACGCTTTCGGATGGTCTCCTCCGCCTTATCTCTAATTGAACAGGTATTTAATAGAAGTAAATCCGCAATATGGAGATCTTTGGTCGGTGCAAGTCCATTTTCAGATAAAATGCTCGCTACGATTTCAGAGTCTGAAAAATTCATTGCACAACCATAACTTTCAATATAGAATTTCCGTGAACCAGGAACCGCGTGTCCTTTTGGTTCATAGGCTTCTCCTTGGCGTTTTTCTGCCAAAAGGATCTGATCTGTGTCTGTAAAATCCTGATGCATATGGACTTACTATTTTTAAGGACTGCAAAATTAAACTATTTTAGTGAAGGTGACAAATTGTCAGCAAAATGAAGTGAAATAAAGTTGAGAGTGAAAAAGCCAATAAAAAATGAAATTCCAGGAATATCTCCACATCAACTCCAATCGAGGAATTTTTCTTTTTGAACCTCGATTAGTGAAGGTTCAATTTGATTTAATTTTTCATTTGATAAAACTCTTTGGTACTTCTCAAGATATGAAACTGCCATCTTTTTACTATTGAAATTATCAAGTGCGAACTCATGACAGCTTTTATTTGAGAATTCCTCATAATTTTCAATTGCATTGATAAGTTCTGATTTTTTATTGGTTAAAAACCCAACATCAGCTTGTACTATTTCTGGAAGTGAACCATACGGTGTACCAAAGACCGGACAACCATAAAAGAGACTTTCTATTATAGACAAACCAAATGGTTCGTGCCACCTCACAGGAAAAATTAAACCTTTTGATCTATTAAGTATCTCTGATTTCTTCTTATCATTTACCATTCCATAAAATTTTACATGAGAAGAAAATGTAAATCTCCAACCCATCTTAAAATTAAATCTTACCCCACCTAATACTTTAAGTTTTTCTCTATGAGTGCCTTCAATTACATCAATTGCACCTTTCACATTTTTAATTCGCCATGCAGCTTTTGCAAGAAAGTGAAAATATTCTCTTTTTAGGTTCAGATCCGGTTTAACAAAATCATCCCAATCCAAACCATTATGAACGTAGGATTCCGAGCCATACCTGTTCGCATGATTTTTTGATACAAAAACAGTATTCAAATCAAATTGTACCTGGGAATTCTCATTGCCATGCATTGTAATTAAATATGGTTTTTTGATATCTTGAATATTTGCAGGCCTAAAATTAAAATGTACAATGTCAACATAGTCGGGGATCTGAGCAATGATATCTTTATTTCTATTTATAAAAATAACATTTGCAAATGGACAAGAAGAACCATCCTTAACGAGAAAATTTATTTTATGACCTAGTTTTGCTAATTCTTTTCCTAAATACCAAATTACTCGTTCTGTTCCGCCATAATCTAACACTGGGATTATTTCATTAAGGACAATGACTATATTCATTATTCGAGTTGAATTCAAACTGAAGAACAAAATTAGTCTGCTTTGTGGTAAGATTCGACAACTATTAATAGTTGTCGACTTTCAATCGTATGCTATTCATTTTCAATACCATACTTTTTATCAGGATTATGGGGAAAATTATTATGAAATTCAATAAATTGCTCATAACCTCCAAATAATTCATACATTTCTTCATGCACCCAATTACCGAATTTTTTTATCATATAATAAGGAAAGGAACTATACGAATAATCACGAAAATCACTTACTAATCCATGTTTTTGTGGGTTAAAATGAATGTAATGAATCAATTGAAAAAGGTATTCTTCGGAATTAATCAAATTTCGTTTAAAAGGCTCTTGAAATAGAGTTCCGATTCTATTTTCCTGTTTATTAAAAGCCATAGCATATGATTGAAACATTTTCCGGAATGCTGCGGAAACAATCATACTTGCTGGTTTTAAATTCGGCAACTCTACAGTCGGCAACTCTACAGTCGGCAACTCTTTTAGAGTTGCCGAATCATTTTTTAGATCTTTTTGCAATTCCTTGATTTTCACCAACAAATGAAAATGATTGTCAAGAAGACAAAATGCATATACATCCAGATATGGAATAAGGTATTTCTCCATTCTGGTCATAAAAAAATCATAGTTCCCTTTTTCAGTGAACATTGGCTTTCTGTCAACTGCCCTGTTGTACACATGATAAAAGTTACCTTCCTCAAATTTCGTGAAGTAATGTTTTGTAAGTGCCATAGCGACTGTGTTTTTAAAAATTGCAAACTCTCCATTTTTTCAATGCTGAATAAATTTGATCTCTATATAATCTAGGCAGATTTAAAAAAATATTTGAGCGTTCAATTTGTGTTATAAAGGTATTCTCAATTCAAAAATACAATCTCCGAACATTTGAATATCTACAAATTATTTAAACCCCGCTTTCA
This sequence comes from Saprospiraceae bacterium, assembly GCA_043769965.1. Classification (GTDB taxonomy): domain Bacteria; phylum Bacteroidota; class Bacteroidia; order Chitinophagales; family Saprospiraceae; genus Vicinibacter. Next base: position 3,725 of record JAYVIT010000237.1, on the reverse strand, counting down.
TTTATTGAATACCGGCAATCATTTATTTAATAAGAAAAGGCATCAATATTTAAATCAAAATATTTGAAATTATTATTAATTAATTACAGCAACTTAATTTGTCTTCAAAGTGATCATCGTATCTTGCAGTCCATGCGTCACTTCGGCCTAACCGGAAAAAAACTTCAACACTCCTTTTCAAAATCATATTTTGAGAAAAAATGGAAGTCAGAGCAGATATCAGATTGCAGTTATCAATTATTTGAATTGGATTCAATTGAAGACATTTTAGAACTATTGTATTCAAATTCAGGTCTTATAGGCTTGAATGTAACTATACCATATAAAACTCAAATTATTCATTATCTGGATGAGTTGAGTTCTATGGCGAATGAAATTCAATCTGTCAATTGTATAAAAAAAGTAGATGGAAAATGGATCGGCCACAATACAGATGCTCTGGCATTCCTGATTTCATTAAAAAACCTTTTACCTAATGGATTTAGTTCAAGGGTTCTTGTTTTGGGTACAGGAGGGGCATCAAAATCTGTACAATGGGTTCTTAATCAAATGAATTTGAGATTTGATCTAGCCTCTTCATCAGGTAAGGGAATACCTTATCCCGAACTTCATTTCAATTGGAATCCGGATTGGAAATTGATCATCAATACCAGCCCAATTGGGATGTCACCTGAACAGGATGCCAAACCAAATATCCCATATCAATACATAGATGATTCATACTATTTATATGATTTGATCTACAATCCTGAAAAAACCCTATTTTTGAAGCTCGGAGCCGAACTGGGTTCGAGTATTAAGAATGGCCTGGAAATGCTACATTTACAAGCAGATGAATCCTGGCGATTCTGGAACGAATAAAATAATATATGGAAGTGACGGACGAGCCTCATTTGGATTTTGGGAATACTGAAATAGCATTTTCACATAAATCAGATCGCGAACTCAAAAAAACATACCTGCTTTTTAAGTTCATGAACAATCCTAAACTGGTTACCATAGGCTCCTTTTTTGGTAAGTTGGCTGCTAAGATTCCATTTCACATTATGGATCCGATCATTCGTGAAACCGTTTTTACTCAATTCTGTGGTGGCATTAGTTTATTTGAATGTCAAAAAGTAATTGACAAATTGTATCACAAAAAAACGATGACGATATTGGATTATGGTGTGGAAGCAAGAAACAAGGACGAAGATTTTCAAAAGACTCTGGACGAAAATTTACGCGCTTTGGAATTTGCTTATAGCAATCCTGATGTGCCCGTTATCAGTACAAAATTAACCGGGTATGTTCCGATGACTGTCCTTGAAAAAAAACAAACCGGAGAAAAATTATCTACATTCGATACTATTGCAATGGAGCGGTTTGAAGAACGGTTTGTGATACTTTGTGATAAAGCCGCCGAATTGGGTGTTTCGATTTTTATCGATGCTGAAGAAACATGGATACAGGATCCGATTGATGAATTGGTAAATAAATATATGCCTGTTTACAATAAGGAAAAAGCAATCCTTTATAATACATACCAAATGTACAGGAAAGGATGTCTTGAATATTTGCAAAACAGATTTGAAATTGCACGGTCAGAAAATTATATTTTTGGTGCGAAAGTGGTTCGTGGAGCATATATGGAAAAAGAGAGAGCCAGGGCAAAAGAAAAAAATTATGAGGACCCAATACTAGAGAACAAAGAAGCTACTGATGTACAATATGATCAAGCAATTCGATTTTGTGTTCAGTTTCCAGAGCAAATGAGTTTATGTAATAGCAGCCACAATTGGAAAAGTAATTTGCTGCAAACAGAACTCATGAAACAATACAAAATACCCAATGATCACCCAAACATGAACTTTTGTCAATTGATGGGAATGAGTGATAATCTGACTTTCAATCTTGCAGCTCATGGTTATATTGTAGCGAAATACGTACCTTACGGCCCAATCAAAGATGTGGTGCCTTACCTGATCAGAAGAGCTCAGGAAAATTCAAGCATTACCGGAGACATGAGCAGGGAATTGAAATTACTGGATGTTGAAATGAGGAGGAGAGGACTTAAATAAAAGGAAAGTGAAAAGTGAAAAGTGTCGAAGCGTAGCGGAGATCCCGCAGAATTTTGGGAAAAAGTGAAGAGTTGTTAGAAAAATAATTTAATAATTAAAATAAAAATTTATATGCAAAAGTTTGTTTACATTTTATTTTTTGGTTTGAGTGTTTGTTCTTTGAATGCTCAGAAAGTATATGCCTGGATGGATGCTGGAGTAAAAGTTGGTTACGGACTTACCGGAATGTTAAATGGAAATTTGTTTGATGATAAAAATTATGAACATCATCTGACTACCGGAACAACATTTGGAGCGAAAATTGGCTTATTCATTGGTTTGTATGATGGTATCACAGTTGATTTTATGATATCAGATAATAATCAAAAATTTGATTTCAACCGGGATGGTAAAAATTTTATACACGACATCAACTGGAAAAATTACGATCTGGCTGTATTGTACAGAATGCAAAAAGACGGAATTTATATCGAGATCGGTCCACAAATTTCTTTTATCAATAAAGTAAATGAGAATAACACCTACAATACGCCTCAGGAAAAAGATGTTAAGAGTTTCTATTCTAAGAATTATATCTCCGGAGTATTTGGAATTGGTGGTTATGTTTTCAATTATGAATCTTTTACCACCATGTTAGGTCTCCGCATAGGATATGGCATAACAGATATGATCAATGCTGATGGCAAAACAGCAAATTATCCAAATCCTCAAGCCGCTGCACAACCATACTCATCATACAAATCATCAAATGCTGCTTGGGTTCAATTAAATTTGGAATTCAATTTTGCACTTGGGTATTATGGTAGATCTGCATGTAGCAAAAGATCAACTTTCTTTAAATTTTAAGGTCCTTTTAAAAAAGAGATTTTCATAAATCAACTTTATGAAAATCTCTTTTTCATTTGCACATAGCATTGTTCCAGGCCATTCTGGTTTCAACCATATTTTTATAGTGGAAATTCAGACCATTTGAAATTTCATTGAGTATACTCAACAGATTGGTCATTTCATCCAGTATCTGGTTGTTGACCATTGGGTGTTTGTTTTTATTGATTTCATCAAATTGACTTTGAAAATCAATAAGATTCGAAGCAATTTTTGTTTTGAAGGAATTAATTTGTTCAATAAGTTTAGCCGAAACCTTATTCAAAGTTTGAATTGAACTTGAAATTTGATCGCAACCATTATCTAATTCATTCGGTACCATAAAATCAGCGTTGATATTAATATACGATTCACGACTGGAATGCCAGGTATTCGTAATAGCTTCTCTCGTTTTAGTCAATAATTCCAATGAATTCATTACAGTTTTATCAATGGATGGTGGAGCTGATAACGAAAATCCATTGTTTTCCGAAGCCCGCTCAATATAGGATTGAAGCTTTTCCAGTTTTATCGAATAATTTTTGAGTTCACCTCCGGGTGCCCAGGATTTCGCCCTGTTGAAAATCGAATCATTATCGAGAGTCATCTGCTCCCACTCCAACTCCGCTGTCTTAAATGATTCTTCACAGTTTATATAGGGCATTGGTAAATTATCAAACAGGGTTTGAATATTTTGAGCGTTCGAACCAATAGAAATTAAAATGGTAAAGCAAACTAAAAATGTTTTCATGAGTTTGTTTTGATTTGGAACAAAACTAAGGAAAGTTGTGAATAGTGAGT
>JAYVIT010000236.1:0-7975 GCA_043769965.1 Saprospiraceae bacterium | reverse complement strand
ATTTAGCCTGGGAGGTATCTATCTATGAACCATCGGCAAATAACTATTGGATCACCAGACTAGATGCATCAAATGGTTCCGTATTAAATAAAAATAATCTTGTGATCAGCTGCAATTTTGATGCACCTTCTCATCATTCAAATTCGACAAGTCAAGTTGAAAATCACAATCACAATGAATGTGAAAGTTCAATGATGATGCCACCTCCTTTAAGTCAATATCGCGTTTTTAAACAACCGATTGAAAGTCCGAATCACGGTGGAAGAACTTTGGAATTAGATCCAAATGATCCTATTGCATCGCCCTTTGGATGGCATGATATCGATGGTGTTGCCGGACCAGAATACACAGTAACCCGTGGGAATAATGTTCACGCTTATACCGATGTTGATGCTAACAATTCTCCAGATGCTGGCTCAGATCCTGATGGAACAGCATCATTGATTTTTGATTTTGCCTTGGATCTTACCATGGCTCCATCTACTTATAAACCTGCAGCTGTAACCAACTTGTTTTACTGGAATAATTACATTCATGACTTTGCCTACAAATATGGCTTTAATGAAGTCAATGGCAATTTCCAGGTTAATAATTATGGAAATGGCGGATTAGGAAATGATGATGTAAGAGCAGAAGCACAAGATGGTGGAGGGCTCAACAATGCTAATTTTTTTACTCCTGCAGACGGCAGCAGGCCAAGGATGCAAATGTTTTTATGGACGACTGCCTCTCCAATGAAAGATGGAGACTTTGATAATGGGGTAATTGCGCATGAATATGCACATGGTATTTCAAATCGCTATACCGGTGGTCCTGCAAATGTCAGTTGTTTGAACAATACTGAACAAATGGGTGAAGGCTGGAGTGACTTTTATGCTTTGATGACTACATGGACTGGATCTGCCAGCGATCGTGGAATTGGTACTTATGTTTTGAATCAGCCTATTACCGGAACCGGCATTAGGCCCACAAAATATTCAACGAATATGGCGACCAATCCTTCAACTTACAATACAATTAAAACTGCCGCCATTCCTCATGGTATCGGGTATGTATGGTGCAGTATGTTGTGGGAAGTCGTTGCCGGACTGGTTACTAAACATGGAGCAACTATTGGATTTGATCGTGCTATGAACATTGTTAATCTTGGTATGGCTATTCAGCCATGCAGTCCTGGATTTGTTGATGGAAGAAATGCAATATTAGCAGCCGATGATATTTTGTATGGTGGTACAGACTATTGCGTAATCTGGAATGCATTTGCAAAAAGAGGTCTGGGATTAAGCGCAATCCAGGGAAGTTCAAACAACAGATCAGATGGTACAGAGGCTTTTGATAAACCTTGTTATTGCATTCCTACCCCGCCAACTATTTCTTGTCCTGCAAATATTAGTCTTACACCAGCTGCTGGACAGTGTACAGCTGCATATACATTTCCATCCAGTTTAATCTTACAATATAATCCTACAGGTGCAAGAAGCTCTGGTACACCTGTTCCTGCAAGTTTTACATCTACTAGTGTCACTGCAAGTTCTTTATCTCAAACTGGTTTTGAAATTTCTGGCGGTACAGATGTTTGGCCAGTTGGTAGAATTAGTTCAACTGCTTCCATTCCTCTGGGGATGTATATTTCTTTCAATGTAACAGTTCCATCTGGTACTGATTTAGCGAATTTAAAATATGATAAGAAATCTTATTCTGGAAGCGGACCAACTAAAGCAAGTTTAAGATCAAGTCTGGATGGATATGCTGCTGATATATCTACTTTGACTTTAAGTTCTGCCGGAGGTGACCAGGCACTTAACTTTAATTTAAATAATCTTGCACCAGTTTCCGGCACAATTACATTCCGTATTTATTTTTATGCTGCTCCTATAGATCTTTTGGATTGGGCAGATTTAGTAAGCACTGCTTCGGGGGGAAATGGACTTCGATTATTTGCGAATACAATTGCAACTGCATTAGATTGCAATGGAGGTATTCCATCAATAACTTATACCAATCTTCCTGCAAATTCAACTTTTGGTTTAGGCACAACAGTTGTTACAGCTACTGCAACCGACAGAGGTGGAAATACTGCAAGTTGTAGCTTTAATGTTGTTGTCAATTCTGCTAATTGTGGCTTACCTAAGAAAGTTTATCATCTTGACACCACCACCAATTCTGCTAAAGTAAAATGGACTGCAGGTGCAGGTACATGCATTACCAACTATCAATTGAGAAATCGATATGAACTTTCTCCAGGTGTATGGTCTTCATGGACTTCATGGACGAATAAGAATGGCGTCGGACTTGAGCATCAGTTTACCGGTTTATTGAGTGGTAAATTTTATCATTACCAGATCCAGTCAAAATGTGGTGCAACAGGTCTCTCAGCTGCAGTGAATGATTGGTTCCATACTTTGTCTGGCGCACCATTGAAGAAAAAAGATACGGATGCAATTGAACAAAGTCGCAATTTAGAAGAATTGCAACCACAAGTCACCAACATCGAAGGTCTTCCTGCAGACTTAGTTCTCATACCAAATCCTGCAAATGATTTTACCGAATTATACATAGATGGATTTGATAAAGCATCAAAAGAAGTAATGATGTTTGATTTAAATGGCAAACTAATATTCAGAGTAAAGGTTGATGCTGATCAAAATAATCTTGGTCTTGATCTGGATAAATTGAATGTACAAAATGGAATTTATCTAATTCGCGTAACGAATGGGGTAAATCAGAAAACGGAGAAGTTGATGATTGAAAGATAGCCCAGGAGAGTGAAAAGTGAATAGTGATTTTGTTATCAGAACAAACAAAAAAAAATGGGACAGAATTAGTCCCATTTTTTTTTGTTATAGAATCGTATTTATAATTCTTTTCATTTTTCACTCATCACTTCTTCACTCCACCCATTCCGCCATAAACAAATTCGTATCACGTGTGCCATGATTATTTCTGTTGGATGACCACACCAAACGTTTGCCATCAGGCGAAAACATTGGAAAAGAATCAAAGATAGGATCAAAAGTAATTTGCTCCAATCCACTACCATCCAGATTAATCATATACAAATTGAATTGATAGCCTTTTGGAGCTGCATGGTTTGAAGCAAAAATAATTTTCTTACCAGATGGGTGATAAAATGGTGCCCAGTTTGCTTTACCCAGTTTAGTTACCTGCTGATAATTTCCTCCCGTTAGATTACACGTAAAAATTTCCATCTCCGTTGGTTGCACTAAACCATTTGATAGCAATTTATAATATTCTTCTCTCGCTTCACCTGCTTCAGGTCTTGAAGCTCTGAATACAATTGAATTTCCATCTGGTGAAAAAAATGCACCACCATCATAACCCGGTAAAAAAGTGATTTGCTTTTTATTAGTACCGTTGATGTCCATAGTCCACAGATTCAAATCACCTTGTCGCAATGCAGTGTAAACTATTTTATCTCCTTTTGGTGAAACAGTTGGTTCCGCATCATATCCAGAAATATTGGTGAGCTGCATTTTTATGTTTCCTCTTAGATCTGCTACATAGATATCATATCCGGAATAAACCGGCCATACATATTTACCACCCACTTTTCTTTCAGGAACCGGAGGACATTCAGCAGAATCTCGATGAGTTGATGCGTAAATGATGGTGGAATCTCCCGGCATAAAGTATGAACAAGTTGTCCTTCCTCCCCTTTTTGAAATCAGCTTTGGTGGATTTTTAGAAAGATCATCGCTATCCGGATTGAAATAATAGATCTGGTCGCATTTGGCACCTCCCCAAGCTGGATTATCTGATTGAAAGGTTAACATGGTCCCATCATTGCTCCAATACGCTTCTGCATTATTCCCTCCAAATGTCAATTGTTTGACATTCTTTAGATACTTTTCCTGTGGATAATGAATCATTTCTTTTTTGCCAGTATCCACAGGGCTTGGAACAACTGCTGTAGGTTGGGGTTCCTTGTTCTTGCAACCAAGAAGAAAAAGTATCGACACAATAGCAATTGGTGTCATTTTTGATAGTATTGCACGGTTATTAATGATCATAAGGTATGGATTCTAAAAAGCTTCAGTCTGATATAGATATTGCACAATCAATTACATTACAAAAGATCTCAAAAGTAGCTCAAAAATTAAATCTGGACGAAGCTCAACTTGAATTATATGGATCTTATAAGGCCAAACTTCCCTTATCGCTCATAAATGAAGAGCGGGTAAAAGCGTGCAAATTAATTCTAGTCTCAGCGATCTCTCCTACTCCGGCTGGAGAAGGCAAGACTACTACATCTATAGGCCTTTCTGAAGGATTAAACAAAATAGGCAAAAAATCTACAGTTGTGTTGAGAGAACCTTCTTTGGGCCCAGTCTTTGGTATCAAAGGGGGCGCAACTGGAGGAGGTTGGTCACAGGTCTTGCCAATGGAAGACATCAACCTTCATTTTACCGGTGATTTTTCGGCGGTTGAAAAAGCGCATAACTTATTAGCCGCCCTCATAGACAATAACCTGCAAAATAAAAAATATAACCTGGGTCTTGATCCGCGAACCATTTCCTGGAAACGGGTCATGGATATGAATGACCGTTCATTGCGAAGAATAACAATTGGACTTGGAGGAACTGCTAATGGGATTCCAAGAGAAACCGGTTTTGATATTACAGCTGCTTCGGAAATAATGGCTATCTTATGTTTGTCAAAAAATCTTACTGATCTCAAACAAAAAATGGGAAATATTTTTGTGGGATTCACATGGGACAAAAAACCTGTTTTTGCAAGAGAGCTTAAAGCAGAAGGTGCAATGGCTGCATTGCTAAAAGACGCAATCAAACCCAATCTTGTACAAACTATTGAAGGTAATCCTGCAATTATACATGGTGGACCATTTGCAAACATTGCTCAAGGAACGAATACTATCATTGCTACAAAAATGGGAATGTCACTATCCGATTATGTAGTCACAGAAGCCGGATTTGGATTTGATTTGGGAGCAGAAAAATTTTTAGATATAAAATGCAGAGCTGCAGGATTATCACCAAATGCAATTGTAATTGTTGCAACAGTGAGAGCATTAAAATATCACGGCGGAAAATCATTGAAACAATTATCTGCACCGGATGCAAAAGCAGTTGAAAAAGGTTGCGAAAATCTGGAGAAGCATTTGGAAAATTCAAGGTTGTTTGGAATACCGGCAGTGGTTGCAATCAATAAATTTTCAAGTGATACGGATGAAGAATTGAATATCATTAAAAGCAAATGCATGGTCTATGGTGCAGAAGCTGTATTTTCTGAAGTGTGGGAAAAAGGTGGCAATGGCGCAATCGAACTTGCAGAAAAAGTTTCTAAGATTGCTGATAGTTGGACGAAACCTTTTGTGCCAATTTATGAATTGAATTGGACACCTGAAGAAAAGATATTTGCAATTGCACACAAAATTTATGGAGCAGCTGCAGTTGAATATTCAACTGACGCAAGAGCTGACTTAAAGAAAATTCAAACTTTAAATTTATCTGCATTACCAATCTGTATCGCCAAAACGCAAAAATCACTTTCAGATAATCCTGAATTAATTGGACGTCCAAGAGATTTTATACTTACCGTCCGACAAATTGAAATTGCATCTGGTGCTGGATTTCTAGTTCCCATCACCGGCGAAATGATGCGCATGCCTGGATTACCTGATGAGCCAAGTGCGGAGAAGATTGATATAGATGAGGATGGGGTGATTAGTGGACTTTTCTAGGAACTAGGAGATGAATTGTTAAATTGTTGACTTGTTAAATTGTTGAATCGTTGCAGAATACTTTAGGATTAAATCAAAAATTTGTAATAATTCATTTTTACTTTTCAATACCTTCTAATACTTTTCCTGCAAAAAAAACCGAAACACTTCGTGGCAATATACCAGACATCCATAAACTGAACTTATTAAAATAACCGGGTATAATTGTTTTTCTACCTTTCAACATACCATTGATTCCTGCTAATGCAACTTCTCTGGCATGTGATTGAGTAGTTTTAATAATCCATGGAACTCTTGTATTGGCAACAGTTTCAAATTCGGTATTGGTGTAACCCGGATAAAGTGTTGTGACGCTAACTTTAGTATTTCGCAATTCGAAACGCAATGCTTCGCTAAAATTTAAAACATAGGATTTGCTGGCAGCATAACTTGCGACAAAAGGTGTTGGCAAATAAGCTGAACCGGATGATACCTGCAATATTTTACCGCTACCTCTTTTTAAAAAATCATTGGCATATAATTGTGTCAGGTGTGTAAGTGTCAAAACATTTAATTGAACCATTTCAATTATTTTATCCATGGACTGATTCATGAAATTGCATTGCATACCAAAGCCAGCATTGTTTATTAAAATCTCAACATCCAATCCTGCATTTCGCGTGTAATTATGTAATTCGATTGCAGAATTTTTTACAGACAAATCCAATTGAACCACTTCAACCGTGGTATTGTATTTTTCTACTAAATGATTTTTAAGCTTATCCAGGCGATCTTTTCTACGCGCCACGAGAATTAGCCAATACCCTTTAGCGGCCAATATTTCAGCCATTTCATAACCAATGCCACTACTTGCTCCTGTGACAATTGCATATCCCTTTTTCAATCGCTATTTGTTTTGATGTCTTTGTCGGAAGGAAATAAAGTATACCTGTTTATTTTTATTGGCAGTACGAGACCATTGTGATGCATATATCCCGAAGAAATAGTCCAGTCTTCGTAATAGGTTCCCAATAAACGATCATAAATAGAAAATACGGCACCATGATTTACCCAGTTTCCTTTTTTACAATGATGAAAGCGGTGTGCATGGTTGTCCATGAATAGATATTTCAGCCATCCTATTTTACAAGTGAAATTTATATGATCGGTAGATTGCAACATCAACACCAATCCATATGCAGTTAAAGTAGATGGCAAGTCCATTCCCAAATAAGCAGAGATCACAATAAGCGATGGTTGAAATTGACTGATAGATGTATCGATTAATGAAGATTGATTGCCGCGAATGAAATCCAATTCCGAAACACTGTGATGCGCGGAATGTGCTTTGCGATAAAAGCGAGTAATAAAATGATTTCCGGTACCATGACTCAGAAAACGATGAATGGTGTAATAAAATAAATCAGTCAGAAAAACAGCAATTGTAATTGTAATCCAACCATTGTTCGTACCAGATATAGGAGAAATTAATGAAATCAAATACCAACCCAATGAAATTAATGAACCCCCAACTAATATTCCTTTGTAAAAAACAACACTTATTCCATTTATGAATTCCCGAAAATTGGGCATTTCCATTTTGACCGCCGGATTGTATCTTTCTAAAATTACGATGGGTATCATAAATAAAAAAGAAGAAATCAAATACAAGACGATTACATTAGTGAGATTCATTCCAAAAATAACTAACAAGGCAATGAATAATGCAGACGGTCCCAAATGAAATAACAAGCCGATAAAAAGATTTCCTTCCTGTTCTTTTGGAACTTCTTTCTTCAATTCAATTGCAGAAAATGTTGACTTCATAAAATCATTAATTTGGTCTTTGATGTGCATTGTATTCTTCAACCAAATCCGGATAATAAAACTGTTGCACATACTTCCGGTACAAACCTATAGGTCCATCTCCTTTGGCTAAAGAAGGCCGGGTAACATATTTTTTATTTTCCCAAACAAAAAAATCCTGCTTTACATCATTCATATATCCTTTAAAGGTAGCTGATAAAATTATAGATCGCAATAATTTCTTTGGAATAAGTTTTAAAACAGGATGAATTTTTTCCGGATGGTCTATATTTTTAATAGACAAGGCAATGGTTAAGCTGGTGTTTTCAGAATCAATAGGCCGGGCAAAAACAAAATTACGGGTTTCCATTCCGAGTTGTGGAAGATCAACTTCGACAAATGAATAACCCAATCCCATGATTGCAAAACTAAATTCAGCTCTGATTTTTTTATTCCAGAAAAATGCCC
>JAYVIT010000235.1:0-4521 GCA_043769965.1 Saprospiraceae bacterium | reverse complement strand
AAATTATTGAACATGAAAAAAATATTTACACTTCTATTTATTGGTTTATTTATTTCTGTAAATGCACAGATCATCTATACGGAAAGCGATGGACCACGAATTGGATTAACGGTTTTTACACGAGACATCCAAAGTCCTGATAAGTTGGATCTCAACAAATTATTGGAAACCGGAGGAAACAAAAGCTGGGATATTCGTGGTGCTTTTGATGAAGGAACAACTTTTGATTATGAACCCGTAGATAATCTGAGTTATAAAGACAAATTCCCAGGTTGCAATTTAGCTCGATTCGAATTGCCAAGTTTTGATAATTCGAATTATATGCTCGAAAAAAACATTAGCGGAGTTTATTTACTAGGAATTCATAACGATTTGGTGGATGTGGTACTCTCACCCAAATTTAAGGTAACTCAGTTTCCTTTGCATTTTGGAGACAATTATCAGAATTCAACATCATCTGATTTTAAAATTGATACGGTGGATATAAAACTTGATATACAGTCAAACTCTACCGTGGATTCATGGGGTATGCTTACTACCAACGACGGCACTTATCCGGTATTAAAATTGAAAACTGTACAGATTCGCGAAATTTCTATTGATGGAATACCTTACGGTTCAACTTACTTTACCTATAGTTGGCTGACTTCCGGAATCGGTCAGGCTTTAGCAACGCTTATCATTAGTGAAGAGGAATCTCTTTCGGGGCTTACTTCAGATACAACCGCTTCATACGCATATAGACAAACCGTTGCGAATGAAGAATTCTTAGCAAAAGAGGAACGGATTTCGATTATTCCCAATCCTGCTTCCGATTATGCTACCATTAAATGTGTGGATATACAATTTTCTTCTGCAAGTTATGTGCTTATCAATGCCGATGGAAAAACCGTCATGGAAGGAAATTTTATCGCCAAAGAAGATTTACATTTAAATCTGAAACAGCTTCCGGCAGGAAGTTATTTGATTCAGATTATTCTGGATAAGAAAACAATGTTGTTTGATATCCTTTCGAAGAACTAGATCTCCGCGGTTTTGAAAACCTAGATCTCCGCGGTTTTCAAAACATCGGAGATCTAGAGCGCTTTAAAGCAAGAAGATGAAATTCAACACGAAAGTTATACACGCAGGCATTCATCCGGATCCTTCTACCGGTGCCATTATGACACCGATTTACCAAACCTCTACCTATGTGCAGGATGGTCCCGGTAATCATAAAGGGTTTGAATATGCTCGAACGCAAAATCCAACAAGGCAGGTTTTAGAAGAAAATCTGGCGTCCCTTGAAAATGGATATGGTGGAATTTGCTTTGGCAGTGGTATGGCTGCAATGGATGCAGTAATTAAATTGCTGAAGAGTGGAGATGATGTTTTGGCAACAAATGATTTGTATGGCGGATCTTATCGTTTGTTAGTCCGCATTTTTAAAAACTTCGGAGTAGAAAGTCGGTTTATTCCAATGCAGGATTTGGATTTTGTCAAATCAAATATTCAATCAAATACAAAATTGATCTGGATTGAAACTCCAACTAATCCATTATTAAATATTATTGACATTGCCGCGGTTTGCAAAATCGCAAAAGAGAAAAACATTTTGGTTTGCGTAGACAATACCTTTGCCTCACCATATTTGCAAAACCCATTGGATCTTGGCGCAGATCTCGTTTTGCATTCTGCAACAAAATATTTAGGTGGGCATTCAGATGTAGTACATGGAGCAATTGTTACTAAAACTCAAGAACTATACGAACAAATCAAATTTATTCAAAATGCAAGTGGAGCGGTACCAGGACCTATGGACTGTTTTTTAATTTTAAGGGGAATAAAAACATTGCATATCAGAATTCAAAGATCCTGTGACAATGCAAAAATTCTCGCAGAATATTTATTGTCGCATTACAAAGTATCCAGAGTTTTATATCCTGGATTTACATCACATCCCAATCATCATATTGCAAAATCGCAGATGAGAGATTTTGGTGCAATGATTTCATTTGATCTTAAAGATGGATTATATGATTCAGCAAAGAAAGTCTTGTCCAACACTAAAATTTTTGCTTGCGCTGAATCTTTAGGTGGTGTAGAATCACTTATTGGTCATCCAGCAAGTATGACGCATGCTTCTATCCCTAAGGAGGACCGGATTGCTAACGGACTTACTGATTCCTTAATTAGACTTAGTGTCGGAATTGAGGACATAGAGGATCTCAAAGATGATCTGAATCATGCTCTTTCTTGATAGATGTTTTTCGATAATGCTTTAGCATTATGACTTTCATGTTATAGATTTGCACTGCCAATTGAAAAATTCCATATGAAGTGGTTATTTGATTTTTTATTTAAGTCGTCTATTGGGCGAAAAGTAGTCATGAGCCTTTCCGGAATCTTCCTGATGTTATTTCTAATTGTTCATTTACTGGGAAATTTTCAATTGATGATGGATGATGAAGGAATGCAGTTCAACATGTATACATATTTCATGACCCACAATCCGGTTATCAAAATCATTTCATATACTTTATACTTTACCATTTTGCTTCACACCTTCCAGGGAATTTATCTCGCCTGGGAAAATCGAAAAGCAAAAGGTACAGGCTATGCAATAAAAACCAATATCAATAAAAGTTTTTTTGCAAAGTATATGATTCATCTTGGAATCATCATTTTTATATTTCTTATGATTCATATGTATCAGTTTTGGTTGCAAATGAAATTAGGAAATTTACCAATGGTGCAATATCCCGGAAAAGATCATTTGTATAAAGATCTTTATACGCCTGTTCTAGATGCATTCAAAAATTTACCGTACGTGATATTTTACGTGATCAGCATGATCGTTTTAGCGATGCATTTATTTCATGGCTTTCATTCTGCCTTCCAATCTATGGGATTGAATCACAAAAAATATAATCTATTGATAAAATGGTTGGGAATCCTGTATGCAATTTTAATTCCATTGGGTTTTTCAATTTTACCAGTATATATCTATTTTATCCAAAGCTGATTTTAGTATGCATAAAATCAATTCAAAAGTTCCTGTTGGTAAACTCGAAGAGAAGTGGAGTTCTTATAAATCTAAAGTTCCTCTGGTTTCTCCTGCGAATAAAAGAAAACTCGATGTTATCGTTGTTGGTACGGGTTTAGCTGGAGCTGCCGCTGCTGCAAGTCTTGGCGAATTGGGTTACCAGGTGCATTGTTTTACATTTCATGACAGCCCGAGAAGAGCTCATAGTATTGCGGCACAAGGTGGAATCAATGCTGCGAAGAATTACATGAATGATGGTGACAGTGTGTTTCGATTGTTTTATGATACCATCAAAGGAGGTGATTATCGTGCAAGAGAAGCAAATGTTTATCGTCTTGCTGAAGTTAGTGGTGCTATCATTGATCAGGCAGTTGCACAGGGTGTGCCATTTGCAAGAGAATACGGTGGACTTTTGGAAAACAGATCATTCGGTGGTGTACAAGTGAGCCGCACATTTTATGCGCGAGGACAAACCGGTCAACAATTGTTGATTGGTGCATATCAATCATTGAGCAGACAAATTGCTTTGGGTACAGTCAAAATGTACAATCGACATGAAATGCTCGAATTGGTTTTGGTTGATGGCAAAGCACGTGGAATAATAGCAAGAAATTTATTGACTGGAAAACTGGAACGCTTCGGTGCGCATTGTGTAGTGTTGGGAACCGGTGGTTATGGTAATGTATTTTATCTTTCAACAAATGCAATGGGATGCAATGCAACTGCAATCTGGAAGGCGGTTCGCAATGGTGCATATATGGGCAATCCCTGTTTCACTCAAATTCATCCAACCTGTATTCCGGTATCTGGTGATTATCAATCCAAACTGACTTTGATGTCAGAATCATTACGGAATGATGGTCGCGTTTGGGTGCCAGCAAAAAAAGAAGATGCAGAAAAGATCAGAAAAGGGCAAAAGAAAGCAACGGAGATTCCGGAATCAGATCGTGATTATTTTTTGGAGAGACGTTATCCTGCTTTTGGAAATTTAGTACCCAGAGATGTTGCATCACGTGCTGCTAAAATAGAATGCGATAAAGGTTTGGGAGTGAGTCCAACCGGATTAGCGGTATATCTCGATTTCAATGCTGCGATACAACGCTACGGTAAATCCAAAGCAAATGTTTTAAATATTCATAATCCGGATGATGCAGCAATCATTAAATTAGGTGAAGAAGTCATCACAGAAAAATATGGTAACCTGTTTGAAATGTATGAAAAAATAACAGGTGAAAATCCATATCAAACTCCAATGAAAATTTATCCGGCTGTTCACTATACTATGGGAGGACTTTGGGTGGATTATAATTTAGAAACTAATATTCCAGGTTTGTTTGCAATTGGTGAAGCGAATTTTTCTGATCATGGTGCAAATCGTTTAGGTGCTTCTGCTTTGATGCAAGGACTTGCTGATGGATATTTTGTGTTGCCATACACCATTGGAAATTTTTTATCAGAAGACATTCGCACTCCGAAAATGGACGTCAATAAACCAG
>JAYVIT010000234.1:0-4395 GCA_043769965.1 Saprospiraceae bacterium | reverse complement strand
AGATTAATCGAAGGCAACTAAGGGATAGAACTTTGTCCCGTTATTAATTCAATTCATTTTAAATTTTAAATTATGAAATCAGTAATTGGCTACGGCTTTCTCATATTTTTATTTTTTCAATCTTGTACATCGCAAAGCAAAGAACCTGCAAAGCTAGTTTCATCAGGTGCAGCTACTTTGGAGAATCGCTTCTCTGACGAAGTAGTTGGAAAACAAAATGCAGAACTATTGAATGAAATATTGGGTGACGATTTTATTTCACATCATTTTCCACAACCTGGTCAAAACAATAAGACAGCATTTATCGGTGGAATGAAATCTTTATTTAAAGGCTTTCCTGATATCCAGATTGTAAGAACAACTCAATACGAAAAAGATGACAAGGTATTTACCTATGCGTATTGGGAAGCAACACAAAAAGATACATTTATGGGAATTCCACCAACCAACAAAATGGTACATGTAGAATACATGGATATCTGGAGAGTAAAAGATGGAAAGATCCGGGAGAATTGGGTAGTCATGGATATTATGGGTTTAATGATTCAACTGGGAGTTGTTCCACCGCCAGGTAAATAATATTTTTTTAGTAATCACAAATTAAATTTAAATTTATGAAATCATATTTTTTATTAAAAATACTTTGTACTGTATTTATTGCTTTTATCATATTCGCTTCATGCAGTTATGATGATTGTTTAGATTTGACAAAGAAAACCGAATTGATTAAAATACAACTGAATCATTTTAGTAAAGGTGATATTCCTTCTTTTTAAAATGGATGCACCACGGATTGTATCTTTGACTTAACGGGAAACCAAGTATTAAACCCAAGCAGAGTGTACAACGGTACACAAGGATTTATGGAATTTTTAGGCGACATATCAACCAAAGGGCAACCGACTTTGGTTACCGCTAAAGAATTCTATGAATCTGAAGAAGGAGTGACTGTAAATGGTGAAGTTCAATTCACCGATCTGATCACAAACAAAAACTGTAAAGTAAATTTCATACAATTGTGGAAATTTTCTGGTGATAAAGTTTCCTTTTTGAAAGAAGACCATGACAATAGAGTATGCAATTAATTAAATACTCCGTAGAGGTTCTCGAATTTTAATAAATACTAATTTTTTAATTTATGAAAAACTTATTTGTACTGGAAGACCGTAAAGATCTAATAAAGAGAATTGAATCTTTGAATCCTACTAATACCAAAAATTGGGGTAAAATGACTGTGCATCAAATCCTGGCACATTTAGCGGACCCGATTCGATTAAGTTTGGGTGAAAAAAATGCAGTAGATATAAATAATCCGGTGTTCAAAAGTTTTTTTGGAAAATGGATGGTGAGATTTATTCCCTGGCCCAAAGCCGCGCCAACTGCCGGTGAATTTTTACCAGGAAATGGAATGACGGAACCGACAGATTTCAATTCTGATAAACAAACTCTACTATTGTTGATTCATCGTATTGCAAATGTGCCACCAGATCATCAATTTAAAGCACATCCTTTATTTGGACCTCTGTCAAGAAAAGATTTAGGCAGATTATACTGGAGGCATTTGGATCATCACTTAAGACAGTTTAGTGCTTAATCAAGTGGATAGTGAATAATGAAAAGATAATAGCAACTTATTTACCTTCGAATATAAAATTGCAAACCCATTTATGAATCAAGCAATTTGATTTTTGCTTAATTTTTAAGTGAAAGAGATGCAATGTTATTTCCAATTAAAGCTCCCTGAAATTTTCCACCTTCAATAGCTTGTCGATAATGTATTCCACCATATAATCTGGAGATGGCGGCTTCATTTGTTATTCCAGCGAAAGAATTAAATGATCGTGGTGCCAGGGTAATATCAGTTCTGTCATCATTGGTATGATCTGTTATAGCATAATTATAACCGAAGAAAGATTCCAACACAGCCATTGATGCTGATGTTTGTACAGAATGACCACTCGTATGCTCTGGAAATGGAGGTGTATTCAATAATGTTGAATAGTTGGCATCGATGTATTTTTTTATATAAGTCACTGGTCTGACAAGGTTATAGATATATTTGGCTTTCCAACAACAAACAAATGCATCATGTACTGCCATTCCTACTTTAGAATACACTTCTGCGGCGAAGGCTAAATCCTTATTTTCATTTTTTATAGCTTGTCCAGCTATTGACATCGAATGTCCGGGTGGCGTAGATGTTAATCCAGGATCATCACTCCAGAATTTTGCAATTGTTGTTTGTTCATCATTTAGATTGATGCTAGTGATATAGGTTTCAAATGCTTGTAGGTAAAATAAGCTTTTTGAATCTACCGAATATGTTAAGGGTGGAAAAGATTGAATCAGCACGTCAACCGCATTAACTGCAAGGAAAGTTCGGACAGATCCCCAGAAAGGTTGAAGTGGCTTTGGATTACTTGGTGAAGTAGGTTCCCATTTCCAGGGATCATTGGGTATGGTATAATCCGGAAAATTGGTCTTGTATGCTTCATCCTGATTATCTGTTTTCGAAAAATTATAAATGACATCTGCTACAGTTTTTCCAAATGTTACAGAGCGGTTAATCAATGTAGTATCATCAGAAGAATTTTTACTTAAATAGTTTTGTTCCATCTGATTAATTAAATCAAGATTGGCTATACTTGTAGTTTTGAATTGATTTCTCAACATATAAGCCATACTAGCATTGGCCACTATTTCCCAATTGTAATTCTTATCTTTTTCCAATGATGGTATTCCCTGACCTGTGTATCCGATTATCAAACCAGAATAAGAGATATTCCCCCTTATACCAGGCACAACAGATTCATAGAGTGCTAAAGCAGCATATGCATATGATCTTGCAGCGACAGGTGGGGTAAATCCAGCAGTAGATTTAACCAGATTTCTTTGGAGATTTATCCAGTCAATTGCGACATCGCTTTTATATGAAGAGACTTTATTCAGTTCGAAAGGGACTAAATTGTCTTCTTCACAGGACTGTAAAAGTAGCAACGCAGAAAGTAAAATCAGATAGTTTAAATATTTCATGACTGATAATTTATTCTCCAAATATAATTAGTTATGATTGAAATCTTAACTTTAATTTGAATTTAATGCAGATTGTGCTTAAATCCGTTGTGTTTCACAATTTGGCATAAGCCTGAAAAGCATACAGCCATATGAAAATTAAATCCAAAAACATTAGATATTTAACATATATAAATTATCAGACAATTATCCTTTTCATCTAAAATAAATGAATCAAAGTAGGTTCAAAACTTACATCTGATAAGAAGGATCTATTCAGGCTTCAAATTACCTTTGAATCCATATTGAATATCAGCCTGGCCTGCTTTCTTCCAAAGCATGGTGCCATCTATCTGATTTTCCTTGACTTTTCCTTCAATCAACATACTTCCTTCTGCGGTACTTGAAATAGTACCCGAAAAAGAAATTACTCCATTTTCAAAACTTGATTTGTATGGAGCTGCGGTAAATCCATATTGGTGACAAGCTTCGGAATCCATCATCCCATTTTTAAATACCAACAAATCCGGATCTTGTTTCTCTGGCTGATTGAGATCCCAGCAACTCAATTGATAGGATTTTCCATCCAGTGTTTTGCTCATATTGTTTGAACATGAAACTGCAAATAACATCAAAATAAAAGAAAATAAATGTTCGTTTTTCATTGGTTTAAATTTTTTATATTGACTAAATAAATAAGTTAAGAAAAATCCTTTATGTCTGGTAAATTACTTCTTGGCTCTTGCCAATTGCAAATTCCAATTTATCTCGCCGCTTTAATATATCCCCATCCTTCATGTTGACGGGAAATGATTTCATAAATGCCATCTGGTACGGTTTGGACTCCCATTAAAAGTTGACTTTTGTCTACCTGATTATTTTTCATTGCCCCTTCACAAACTTTGAAAGATACATTACTTTTTGCGGCGTACATTATCACATCATCAGCAACAACTGACTTATCTTTTGTAATCATATCCAGGGATTTAGCATAATAGACTACCTCTATTTCTGCTGTGGGATCAAATTTTACAATTTCCTTAATCCAACGCACTACCATTTGATGCACAATGGTGTCTTTCGTAGTAACATCAAAGACCACTTTGTATGGAGCCTTTTGTGAAAACAAATAATTGCTCAACATAAAAGCGAATAATGAAAGTAAAATGACTCTTTTCATATTTTTAAATTTTTAATTCAAATTTCAGTGATTCTTCCTACTATTTTGAGCATTGACAATTTAACATGATAAAATATTATATATTCAATTATCAATACTCTCCCGATAGTTATCAGGAGTTCAATATTCAATTCTCAATTAAAATATTTGAGGACTTACCCAGCAAATATATAAGCGCATTTATGCTCTTGTGCACGTCCCAA
>JAYVIT010000233.1:0-8121 GCA_043769965.1 Saprospiraceae bacterium | reverse complement strand
GATACACCTTGCGGTGTAATGATGTTAAAATTACTTGATAGCTCGCAGCCATTTTTGTCAATCACCTTGATAGTATAATTACCTGCAGAGTTGCCTTGCAAGGTCAATCCATTTATCAATTGATTGTCCAAATAAATCTGAAGTGGCTTTTCGCCTCCAACAATATTAGTAATTTCAGTTTGCCAGGAATCGCCGGGACATTTCGGTTGATCAATAGCAAGATTTATCGAAACAGGTAAATTTGTATTTTCTGTAATTAAAACGGAATCGATTCCATCACAACCAGTACTATTATTATTTACCATAAAATAATACCAACCGGGACGATCAACTTTTACCTGTGATGCATTTGTGTTTCCAATAAAACGTCCCTGATTGGTGGTCCAGATTACTTGTTCATTTCCGGCGCCATTTTGAATGCTTGCGGAAAGTATGACTTCTTGAAGTCGGCAGGTGAGCTCCGTCGAAGTTCCGGCATTGACAATTAAATTATTTCTTTTTGTTACCAGAACTGAATCAATACCAATACAACCATTATTGTTATTAGTTACTTGAAAATAATACAGACCAGGTTTATTGATTTTAATTTGAATTGAATCAGTATTACTCAGTATGTTTCCCTGTGTTGTATTCCACTTAATAATATCGTTTGATGAATTACTAATATTTCCTGTTAAGGAAAGATCAAGTGTTTGGCAGGTGAGCTCCGTCGAACCTCCAGCATCAACCACTGGGTTTTGTTTGTCTTCCAACACAACTATGAATTGTTGTTCTGTACATTTATTCACTGTATCGCTCACGATTAATTGATAAGTGCCCGATTTGTCGACAACAATATCAATTAAATTATTTACACTAATGATTTGTCCGTCGTTTGTTTTCCAATCATAGATAATTCTATTGCCGCTACTTGAGCCTTGACCACTTATAGTCACAGTTGAGTTTATGCATGTGAGTGTATCTGGTATTAGAATGTTTGCATTGGGCATGGTAAGATCTTTTTGAATTATGACTTGGTCCGTAGATTCACAACCATTCACTAAATCAATAACTTTAAGTACATACGTTCCCGGACTTCCGATATCAATTTTGTTTTGTTGATTATTGTTAAGTATGCTTCCATCTGTTGTTGTCCATTGATATTGTAAACTGTGATTGCCATTTGAATTTGAACCATCTAACGTCAATAACGTAGTGTTGCAATTCCAAATATTTCCAGGTCCTGCAACAGCAATAGGTTTTATGGTATCGATGCTAACATTGACTTTTACAGTAGCGCTGCAGCCATTGACCTGATCTATAACGGTGAGAATATAATCACCAGGTTCAGTTACAATTGGAGTTAATGTGTTTGCATTTTGAATGACTTGTCCCGAAGTTGAACTCCAGTTATATATTACAGAGTCGCCAGCGGGAGATGAAGCATTACCGAACAGTATCACTGAAGTATTATTACAAGTCAAAGTATCATTCACTAAAATTGAAGCAACTGGAATCTTAAGATCAGGTTTGACAATTATAAAATCAGTATCCGAACAGAAATTTATTGTATCCAAAACAACTAAATAATAATCACCGGCTGATGTTATTTTGATTATTTGTGTTCCTTGTCCAGATTCAATAGTGCCATTTATACTATTCCAACTGTATTTGAGCTGGGCGCCTTGTGATGAATTGGAGCCATCAATTGTCAATATAGAATCAGCGCAGGTAAAAATTTTATCAGGCCCAAGTAAAGCATCGGGAGAATTTATATTCTGATCAATAAAAACGGAATCTATGTTTTTACAATGATTGGTTGTGTCTTCTAAATTCAAAAAATACCATCCGGGTGTATTTACAAATGGAGTATAGGTATTACCTCCCGAAATTATATTGCCAGTTAAAGTTGACCATGAAAAGATAGTTGAGTCCAGATTATTGTTTGAACCATTCAGGCTCAACAAGTTCAGCTTACAATTTAATGTTCCACCACTTCCTGCATCTACAAAAGGAATTTTGCGTATATCTTCAATTAACATCGTATCGAATGCTTCACATCCATTTGTAGTATTGAGTAAGCGTAAGAAAACCAAACCGGGTTTATTTTCAAATTTATTTTGAAGAGAGGTATCGGCAGGCAAATTTCCAGATGGCAAGGTCCAGAAATAATTAATACTTGCATTTGGATTATTTTCTGTTGGAATAATAGAAATATCTGGTTTGATGCAGTCAATTTTCTGATCAGGACCCAAATCGATGTTGGGTTTAGCAGTATCGATTTTTACATTCCAGTTTCTTTCAATGAAACACTTATTTGCTTTATCAATTACCTTTAAAGAAAACTGTCCGGCAGTAGTTGAAAGTACACTGTCTTTATTTTTAATCTTGCTGAGATCAGGTAACAACCATTCATATGAATATTTTGAAGTGTCAAATGGATTGCCTGAAATTAAAGCCTGGTTTTTAATACAACTGAGCAAGCTATCACCTGATAATTGCAAGTTTGGTTTTAAGGTATCTGATACAACAACATCTTGAATTTCAACTTCACATCCTGAATCCATATCGATGATAACCACTTTATAAATACCAGCTTCAAGAACATAAGCAATAGAATCATTTTGTCCGCGTAGAATTTTATTCCCGGGTATCCATTGGTATCTGAAATTTCCGCTACCATTATTAGCATTTGCCTTAAGCACGATAGAATCGGCATTGCAATTTGCAATTCCTACCACTTCTAATGTTCCTTCCAAATCATCGGATGCAGTGATGTCGATTTCAGCTTCTTGTTCACATTCTACATTGCCATTTTTGTAAATTACTTTGATAATATATTTTCCACTTCCTTTGCCTTTTGCTGTTAATCCATTTTGAGCAACGATGTTGCCACCTTCTGATCTCCATTCATACCGGATGTTTGCTCCCGCGGAAGATCCCAAGGCATTCAAATCAAAAATATCAGATGCGCATTTGGGAAGTAGTGGTACCTGGATCTTTGCTTTCAAATCAACAATCTCCACTTCTACTTCATCCGTATCCATACATTTTTCAAACATCTCGATATCATCTATGGTAAAGTCATTTCCGAATCCTATAGTTGATGTTTCTATAATGCACATACTTACTGATGAAGAAGTTGCTGTGAAACAAGCTTCAAACATTTGCCAATCACAATTGGCGGCACCGGATACTGAACCAATATTGACATTTCCAGCTAGTGCAATTAATTGTGGTGGTGCAACTGGATAAACACTTTGTACATAAAAACGGAATAAGTAAGTTCTGCCGGCAGTGACTGCAACTGTTTGACACCAAATATTTGAATTCGGTGTCGTATGTCCATCTACTATCAATTGATTACCCGAACCCGTTGTGTGATCCGGACAGTTTGCCCATCCGCTGTTATAAGCAATGGGATTTATTCCAACACTCAACCAACCCGGACTAAATGGACCTCCGGGAAAACCATAATTATAGTCATGTGTAAATCCGGAATTTCCGGATTCGAAGTCGCCATTGACTATGAGATTGGTAGTTGTAACTGCTTCTATATTTAAAGTGTATTTATATTTACCAACAGGCGCATTCACAATTGGATCCAATGCATTAGGATCACTTAAATATGTGGTAGGTGTCCAAAAATATTTTGTAGGTATGCCATTAAAACTCCCCATCAATTGTACAGGCATGGTAGGATCACAAGTAAACTGATCTGGTCCTGCATCGGCACTCAATCCTGCACAGCCTTGTGAATATGTAAAGTCCAAGGCAATCCAAAGATTACATATGATAAATATAAATAAAATTTTAATTCTCATGATTGGTTCTCGTTTATTCAAAACGAAACACTAAGATACGAAGAGTTTGAGGAAGTTTACAGTTTGCAGTTGGCAGTTTTCAGTTGAAGAAAGTGACGAGTTAAAAATAAAATTATGAATAAAGTTTCTTCTGATCATCAATTATTCCCTGAATTAACTGCCAACTGTAAACTTCCTCCTCGGTCAGTGAGTTTAGCGAACTGTTACGCTTCCGAAATCAAGTACAACGAATTATCCTCAACAAGATACATTAAAGGCGCAATTGTAACTTTCGGATAGCGAAGACGCAGACGATTTGTTTCACTTAGGATAAAATAAATTTCATTTCCGATTTCGTGGATGGGTTCGTAATGATAAAAATGATCTTCTGCTTCTTCTTTTGTCCATCCGGCATTTTTAATCAGTCCATTTATGAAAATATTTTTTCTTGCCATCAGATTGACCATTCCGCAATTGTTGTGACCGATTAATACGATGTGATTAAGATCTCCAACAGCAATAGCATAAGAAACCCGGAATTCGCTATATCTTAAATTGGCACCACCTGAACGAATGATGAATGCAAAATTATCCGGCATATGCAAGTGTTTGCGATTGTCCATGCACATACCAATCAACAATTCGGCTTTTTGACAATTTTGAAACGGAATACCTAAATTGTGGTATTCAAGTAATTTGCCTATTGGGGTGTCGCGATAAATTTCTGGAATTTTATTTCGATCGTCAATTTTAAGTAGTACTCCAGTCATAGACTTACATGAATCGGGTTTGCAATACAAGTTTTTCAGTCCATTCAGGATAATATTTATGTTCGAGTTCCTGTACTTTTTTTGCAAGTTTTTCTGCGTTATCCTTGCGTTCTACTTTGCATTTAGCCTGAAAGATAATTTTTCCGCGGTCATACATTTCATTTACATAGTGGATGGTAATTCCACTTTCGGTATCCCCATCATTAATTACAGATTGATGCACGTTGCTTCCAAACATTCCTTTCCCACCATGTTTAGGTAATAGAGCAGGATGTATGTTAATCAACTTCTGATCAAATGATTTGACGAGAAATGGTGGCATCAATAAAAGGAATCCAGCTAAAACTATAAAATCAACATCATAGAGATTGAGTAATGCAGTCATGAATCCATTATTGGCCAACAGCGATTTATTTACAACCGAAAATGGAACATTATTATCTTTTGCTACTTTGAGGACACCAGATTTAGTTGAATTAGAAACAATCAATCCAACCTGAATATGCGGATGACTCTTAAAATGTTTGATCAATTGGGCTGCGTTGGTACCATTGCCGGAAGCAAAAATTGCTATTTTCCTTTTTTTCATATCAGTATGATTTGCTGATCAGGTTTTTAGTGCATTATAAATACTTGTATTTGCCGGGTCTAATTGAATCATAGTTTGATAGACTTTTTGTTTTTCCTGTGAATTACCTTGTTTAAAAATCTCTATGATTTCATCTCTTTTTGCCAGCGTAAATATTTTGATCAAATAGGTTTCCGGATAGGATGTATTTGATCTGGCAATATCTTCTATTACATTTGATAAAGTAGCTCTGGCATTTGCCGGATCTTTTGAAATCAGATCAAGAGCTAGTCGATGATATTCATAATATGCCCTCCGGAAAATTTTCATTCGTGGATTTAATAAATTTTCAACCAGGAAATAGCGGTTGTTCCTTTTATCTTTTGCAGCGGACCAGGCGTCGTCTCCGGTTTTTACATTTGCTGGAAGTGAATTCATCATGTTATCAAGAATTTGCAAATAGGGAGTGCCTCCTTCCAGACTAAAACTTTCATAGTCCAATGCAAGAATGTAATAAGCGTAAAAGGTCAAAACTGAAGAAAGATTTTCATAATACGTTTCTTTTGAATTTTCTAAATTCTTATAAGGATCAAAATGAATGGGTATTTGTTTGTCATTTATGTTGAGTAAGGTGGTTTCATAACTTGAATTAAAAACCGGACGGACTGCCTGAACCGAAAGATCTATTAATAGATTATTGTCTCCGCGGTCTGCACTAATTGTTATTTGAAAATTGCATTTAATTCGTTCATTTGGTTCAAATACATCTTGTGTCCATTTTTGATTGTTTAAAAAATCTTTGACACTCTGCTCAAGCTGCTTTACAACAGATTTATCGCTCAATCCCAAATTGGGAGCGGAAACTCTTACATTGGCATTTAATTCCTGTGACCAGATGAGACCAGAGTTTAGAATGCAGGCCAATAAAATAAAAAGATAATTTTTCATGTGTGATTTCTTTCGATAATTGCTTCTAAGATATTGATGGCTGCTTCCTTTTTCGACTTTAATTCAAAGGAAACTAATTTTCCGGAATTATCCAAAATCATAATTTTATTGGTATCGTGATCAAAAGCAGAACCTATATCCTTCGGCGAATTGATAACGATCATGTCCATTTTTTTATTTAACATCTTTTCTTTGGCATGTTCAATAATGTTTTCTGTTTCCAGGGCAAATCCACATAAAAACTGCTGTTTGTTTTTATGCTCGCCAAGATAAGCAGCAATATCTTGAGTTGGCACTAATTCAAGACTTAGATTTTTTAAATTACTTTTCTTTATTTTCTCAATTTCCTTTTTCACTGGTTTGAAATCAGATACTGCTGCAGCCAGAATAAAAATAGTATTTGACTTGATTCTTTGTTCAACTGTTAGAAACATTTCTTCTGCGGAATGAATCCGGTAGATATTCAGATTTGAATGATCCATTATCGCTTCTTTGCTTGGACCTATAATCAAATCTACTTTGGCGCCCATTTTAACAGCTTCTTCCGCAAGCCGGATTCCCATTTTGCCCGAAGAATAATTTCCTATAAATCTTACCGGATCAATGGCTTCATAAGTAGGTCCTGCAGTTATCAAAATCGATGTATTTGATAATGGAAGATCTTTTAAAAAGTAATTCAAAATGGAATTATAGATTTCTTCTGGTTCTGCGAGTCTTCCTGGTCCGGATAAACCACTGGCCAAAGCTCCATCTCCAACTGGTATGATATCATTTCCGAATTCCTGAAGTCTTTTGATATTGGATTGTGTTGCAGGATGATTCCACATATCAAGATCCATTGCGGGAGCAATCATTACTTTACATTTGGCGGATAAGTAAATAGCTGAAAGCAAATTGTCAGAAATGCCATTTGCAATTTTCGCAATTGTATTTGCGCTAGCTGGAGCGATGATCATTAAATCTGCCCATAATCCCAGATGAACATGTTGTGACCATTGTTGATCAACACTCAGTTTTGTAAGTACTGGTCGATTGCTTAACGTTGAAAATGTAAGTGGGCCAACAAACTCATGAGCGGAATCTGTCATAATCACCTGTACTTCTGCTCCGGCTTTAGTCAGAAGACGCAATAAAACAGCAGATTTGTAAGCTGCAATGCTACCTGTTATTCCAAGGATTATCTTACGACCTTCCAGCGAATTGATTTTACCGGAAACCACTGTAGTGTAAATTAGAGTTTGTCTTAAAAGTTATTTATTAGTTTCGATGTTTTCCAAACCTAAAGACAGACATTATTTATTCACCTTCAACAACTGTGTTTTTATAATGATATTCAATCTTGCCGTCAAGAAATTCTTCAATTGCAATAATTGCAGGGTTTGGTAGTTTTTCATAAAATTTAGAGATTTCGATTTGCTCTTTGTTTTCATGCACTTCTTCAATGGTATCTGAATGCGAAGCGAACTCTTCTAATTTTTCTACCAATTCTTCTTTGATGTCATTAGAAAGTTGATTTGCACGTTTGGTCAACACATTGATGGTTTCATAAATGTTGCCATTCTCTCTGATGAAATCATGGATGTTTCTCGCTTTGATATTAGGGCTGATTCCCTGCACTTGTGTTTTGATGTCTATCATATTCTTGTGATTTTAATTTTTGTTTTATTTTTTTTATTATATCATTGACTTCAGAAGCAGTCCGACCTCCAGGATATCTTCTCAGGAAGTCTTCTGCATTTTCTTTTGCATCGAGATATCTTTCTTTTTGTTTTTCAAAAACACTTCGTTCCGCAAGCAGATAGTTAGACTTGCAAATCATCAATCTGATTTCTTTATGATCTTTGGTTTCAGGAAAGTCATTCAATAAATTCTTGAGACTGGTCACACAGGACTGATAATTTCTCATATCATAATAGAGCTTACCTGCTTCAAATGCTTTAAGTTCTAACTTAGCTCTGCATTCATCGATTAGTTTGTTGCATTCTGCAATTCGTTTGGAATTGGGATAAGTATTTACAAAAAGTTGAAATCCTTCTATAGCTTTTTCGGTTCC
>JAYVIT010000232.1:0-2929 GCA_043769965.1 Saprospiraceae bacterium | reverse complement strand
TGTTTGTTTGGACTTCAATACTTATGGCAGTTTCCACATTTTTGGTCCATTGCATGGCTGGGTCATGCAGATTATAAAAAAGCCGGCTTTAAATTAATTAATGATGTAAATGGACGACCTGACCCCAAATACGGTCTCTATGCATCTGTCTATTCTTTTTTAAGTTTGGTTTTTTTAGTAATTCTGATAAGTACAAATCAACTGAGTCCATTTATTTCTTTTTGCTTAATACTATGTATATTAATGTATACAATTTTAGGCTGGAATTTATATAAAAAGAATGATGAACATGCAGCGCGACGCTTGATGTTTTGTTCTATTATTTACTTGCCGGTAATACTATTCCTTCTATTATTAAATAATTATCTGTTCTGATGGCATTCATACAGATGATCGATAAGAATCTTGAACCAAGTCGTCACCAGGCTTTGCGTTTTGCGTTATGGATTGGAATGGGTTCAATCGCTATGATGTTTGCTGCATTGACGAGTGCGTATCTGGTAAGAAAACCTGTAGGTAATTGGTATGAATTCAAACTGCCGTCACAATTTTTTATCAGTACAGTATTGATCATTTTATCTTCTTTAAGTATTGAATGGGCATATAAAAATTTCAAACGGGGTAATGAAAATTATTACAAGTGGGGAGTTTCGATTGCATTCATTTTTGGAATTGCATTTCTCTATTCGCAAATAAATGCTTGGAAGGACTTAACTGCTCAAGGTATCACAATTGATTTAAATGTTTCAGGTTCATTTCTATATGCGATGACTGGAATACATGCAGCTCATGTCTTGGGTGGCATTGGAGTTTTAGCTGCTAGTCTTATCATATCCTTAATGACACAGTTCGAAGTTACAACAGTCAGAATTTTAAAATTAGATCTTGTCAGACAATATTGGCATTTTGTAGACATACTTTGGATTTATTTACTTTTATTTTTAATACTACAATAGATAAAAACAAATGGCAGCAGAACATACATTGCATGCACCAGAAATTCATGAAGGGGATTCAGTTTGGTCTGGAGGTAAAGAGCCCTTCAAAGCGAGTTATGGAAAATTAATGATGTGGTATTTCCTGTTATCTGATGCATTCACATTTGCAGGATTTTTAATTGCTTATGGTACCTTGAGATTTAGCAGTGAGACATGGCCCGTACCGGATTTTGTTTTTTCAAGCTTACCAGGAGGTATTCATCATAAACCTTTGATTTTTGTAACGTTCATGACTTTTGTGCTTATCGTTAGTAGTGTGACTATGGTTCGTGCGGTACAAGAGGGACACAGGTATAATAAAAAAGGTGTCGTCAAGTGGATGCTGTTAACGATTGTGGGTGGTTTAGTTTTCCTGGGATGTCAGGCCTGGGAATGGACCACATTGATGGGTGGAGAACATATGACTATTCACAATAATCCATTTGGTACGCATACAGAAAACGGTGTCTATCTTGAAGGCGACGGACATGATATTAAAGCAGGAGATCCGGTTATTATAGGGAAAACATACATCGTTCATCAACATGATGGTGAATGGGCCCCGTTGACATACAAAACGGAAGCAGGCGAAATCAAAGCGCAACAATTAGGACCAAAGGCATTTGGAGCACTTTTCTTTTTTATTACAGGATTCCATGGGTTTCACGTATTCAGTGGCGTAATCTTTCTTTTGATTATCATGTTGAATGTTGCAAGTGGAATTTATGTTCAACGAAAAAATCATTACGAAATGGTTGAGAAAATCGGACTCTATTGGCATTTCGTAGATCTCGTTTGGGTTTTTGTGTTCTTGGTATTTTATCTACTTTAAATAATTAAATTGGGAATTATATGTCACATTTAAGTTACGAAGAAGCGAAGAAAGTTGTTTTTAAAGGATTCGTGATATTGGGTATTGTAACAATTGCGGAAGTGTTGGTTGCTTTAGTTGGAAAAGGATATATTATAGAAGGATTTCATCTTCCTCGCTTTATTATGTACTCTCTTATGATTGTTATGTCGCTTTATAAAGCATTCTTTATTGTGTTTGAATTCATGCACATGAAATACGAAGCGCCAGGATTGGTAAGAAGCGTTTTAATGCCTACCTTATTATTGATCTGGGCAGTAATTGCTTTCTTCACTGAAGGAAACACATGGTATCATTGGAGAAAACAGGTCAATGACCGGCCAATTGCTCAGTTCTCTGCGGCATCTAATTTGCATAAACAACACCACAATATGGACACTACAGCACATATTCAAAATATACCATTAAATTCTGAATCCAATAAAGTAGATAGTCTAAATAAAGAATCTAAACATTGATTGTGAAATCATTCGGAATTATAGCATTCTGAGATATATTACAATCTTATTCTAAAAAAAAAATTGAAAAGGAAATTTAATTATTTATTGGTAGCTATCATTTTGATAGGTCTGCCATTATATGCCTGGTATTACCTTACTAAAGGTACACAAATGAGAAAAGATGCTATGGCTGATTTAGAACCAAAAGCTGAAGTAGGAAATTTTCAAAGTGTAACGGATGCAGATTCTTTATTTTATTCTGAAAGTTTTCAAGGAAAAAGATGGATCGTTGGAATAGTTGGTGCTGATTCTTCTCGGGAGAATGGTATTCATATATTAAAGGATATTTATAAGCAATCCAAAGAAGAATTCACCATGAATGTTTTTACTATTATTGGTTTGTTTTCCGGCGAGCTCATTCCTGACATGAGCAAACAATTTGAATTGCCTCGTGAACACAATTGGATTAAAACATATATGGCCGCAAAGCACGTTTATGTTTTTTCCGAAGACGCTTTTTCAATTCCTGAATCTTACAAAAACAAGAATATTATTGTATTGGTAGATGAAAATGGAAAAATCAGACAATATTATTCTCTGACAGATGATCTGGAAGTAAAAAAAATGGCGAGACAAATTCC
>JAYVIT010000231.1:0-3792 GCA_043769965.1 Saprospiraceae bacterium | reverse complement strand
ACTGACATCGGACAAAAAGAATATCATTTTTAGTATCATTGTTCGGCGAAAAAGCATTTGGAAGAAAAACATTGCTTGTATCACAATTAATTGGTGCCAGAATGACTGTAAATAAAAAAACATGTGGACAGTTAAAACTGTCATTCACGGTTACGGAATAGCTTGTGTTTTCTTCCGGTGTTATTTTTACACAAGGGCAATCATTGCAATCCAATGCTTTGTTTGGCTCCCAACGAACTACCTTACCTCCGATAATGCAATAAATCACTGAGCCACCGATTGGCAATATGCTGGTATCACCTGATTGCACAAACATACTATCGCGGTAAAGATAAATTTTTGTTGTGTCGATCAATGGATGAATATAAAAAGTGTCTTCTCCCGAACAATTTAGAGAATCTTTGAAAGATAGATAAATTGTTTGATCTTTATCGTTAAGAATCTTTTGCTGATAACTCAATGGATCATTGATTGAATCCCCTTTCCACAAATATTTTATTCTTGTGCCGGCATCAAGAGTGATTAATTCTCCGGGACAAGATTCTAGAAGCGAATCCTTACCTTCAGGATTCGGGCTAACAACAACACGAACAGTATCATTGCACCCATTTGCATTCGTCCAAATATAATTATAAATACCTTTTATAGTAAAGGATGTAACAGTAGTTGTAGACGAGTTAGGATTTGTGATGATTGATATTCCCGGATTTCCGATTTGTGATGACCAATTTCCAATTCCTGTTGCAATCAAGCTTACTGTTCCACCAGGTAATTCGGTGCAAATAGCTGCATCTGTTCCTGCATCCGGTTTGGAAGTTACCAGGACACTTACTGTATCCATGCATCCACTATCATCAGTCCAGATAAAATTGTAAGTACCGGCTGCACTGAATGAAGTCATTGTTGTCCTTGCCAAAGTAGGTGTATTGATAATTGCCGTTCCGGGATTTCCAGCTTGTGTAGTCCAGCTACCTTTGCCGGTTGCAGACATTATTGCAGAGCCTCCTGGTAAAAGGATACAACTCACCGATTTATCAACTCCTGCATCTGGTTTAGTTATTTTTATTTGATACTTATATTCTGCGGCGCATCCGTTTTTATCAATTTCGTGCAATGTATAATTTAACAAAGTATCTCTGCTTCCAGTAGAATTAAAAGTTACCAAAATCAAACTACAGGTATCACAGGGTACAGTTCCTTTTATCCATTTATATTTTTTGGTTGGATCCGATGTTATTCCAAGATTAAAAGCAGATCCCACACAAGAACTGTCTTTAAAGTGATACACTTGAGTGAGACTCAGACTAACAGCTAAAGTATCCAGATCACATATACAGTTTGAAGGCAAACTCGCAAGCAAATAATTACAACTTTTTAATTTTGACCTATCAATGATATTCTCAAAAGGATATGTGCCATCTGAAGTTATTTTATTAATGTCTATGCAAAATGTATCTATCAGTGGATCCGTTCCTTCTAATTTTTGATTTGTATTTAGATCTTCATAGAGCCCTATGCAAATAATGGAGTCAGAAAACAAGCCAATGTCTTTCAATTTATACTTGAATTTCAAATCATAATTCAAGGAATCTTTATTTGTGGATAGACTGAATGAATCCAAATTAAATGAACCGGTTTTTTGATCGATCAATATTTCATCGGCTCCTGATTCTATAAAGACATCGCAAAAGGATTGAGTAGCACTGCATACTGTGCTATCCCTAACATAGGTAAGCGCCGTAATCATTTGCTCAGAACAAAGAATATTTTTAAGTCCATATACTTTTAAGGTAAATGCAATGCTGTCATTTACATGTAAACTGTCCAACAATCCAAAATACAAAGATTCACTACCGGATTCAACTGCAATACTAGGATTCTTTGTCGGCATGTTTTTAATATTTGCAATTGAATTTAATTTGTATTGAAGCCCTCTGGGTAAAATAATTTGAAGACTGTCATTCAGTAAACTTGTGTCTTTTTTGAGTATTAATACCCTAAGAGTGGTTTCATCGGAACAATCCTTCAAGTCTTGAGTCTCCAAATTTATACTGAATGCCCCTTGGGTTGTTAACCCTTTTATTTGAATCAGATTGGCTGTTTTTAAAATGGAATTACTAGGTTCATCACAATGATTTTTACCTGAAATAAAAAAATCTGGATAACTATTTACAACCGCATTACAACTGGTAAAGAGTTTGAGTTTTATCATTACTGAGTTGCTATCATCGGGGGGCTCTTTGATTCCTTTTAATCCGCCCGGAATAAAATCTATCAATACCCATCTAAACCTATTCGATCCAAGAGATATAGGATGTGGGAGCAATTTATATGGACTTCCACTGGGATAACTAAATTATGTGCTGAAAGGAATCGTATCCGTTCCGTGCGGAATGAACACATCCATATAAACATCAAATGCATCTCCTTTATCGGCGTTAAAAATTTCCAATGTGATTTCCGGTAAAGTATCACAAAGGATAGACTCAATTGACAATTGTGTAACTTTTAGTTGTAATTCCGGATCACGTTGTTTAATAATCAAAATGAATGTATCGAGATTGCATTCATCCCGGAGTGTAACAGAATCTCCCGGGCAAATCCACCGGCTTATAACCAACAAAGTGTCTTCCTCACAATAAGAATGTAATGCGGAAAAGGATAGTTGATAGTTTTGCTTTATTGAAAAATTTGTTACTTCGATTAAATTAGAATCCAATTTGGTTATTTTCAGGATTGAATCTGAAGAAATAGTAACATTTGAAATACTCTTATTCTTCGATTGGATATTAAACTCAAAACCACCTGGTACATCCAAATCAGAAACTAAAAAAGTCCAATTTATTTTACCGGAAGAATTATGAATGGTATTGTTTGGAAACTTAAATCGATTATTCCCATTATACAATTGTACAGTATTTACTCTTGAATCAAATATGGAATCTATAATTGTGTTTTCAGAAACTACATTGTAAAAAAGTGAATTATTATTTTCATTTATATAGAATTGGGATGTGACCGTATTTTTCGAATTTTTGAATTGGGGACAATCTGTTAAATGAGCATAAGGTGTAACATGTATTGTATAGGATTCATCATATCGATGAAGTTTTAATAATTCAGGATCAATAGACCATGATGGAAAATTTTTCCGGACAGGATAATTTACGGAAGCGATTAACCGGTTGCCTAAAACGCTTTCATAAACATAATCGATAATTATGCTATCCAAAACCAAATATGGATTTTGGATATATATTTTAACGGAATCCAAAGAATAAATAGAACGAAATTCAAAAGGAAAAAAATTCCGCAATTCTTTAGTTCCCTGAATGGTATATGTATAAAGTTCGAAAGCTGATCTGCATATAAAGGAGGTGTCTCGAAGTGGCGATATGCGAATTCCCTGTGTGGCCATTGTAATAGAATCATTTATCGCCATGCAGGAAAATGGATCTGGTAATAGATGTTCCCTGTCCATTAGAAAAGCCCGAAATTTAAGTCCAAGCCCTACAATTTTCTGGCCTGTGTGGTTGGTTAATTTTGCATAAATAGTTGCATTGATGCTATCGCCTTTTTCAAATTTAAATCCTACCGGAAGTTTGGCGCCATAATAATTAAGCAACTCAGGATTCATGGGCACAATTAAACCATTGCCAAGGGTGGTTTTAAGCAGAACAAAGTAAACACAATTGGGTATCGGATTTGACTCACCATATTTATCCCAGATTGGATAATTACAGAAATACTTTTTGGAAGTACTCTGATCTGTTATTTCAATTTTAGTAAAGA
>JAYVIT010000230.1:0-4089 GCA_043769965.1 Saprospiraceae bacterium | reverse complement strand
CTTGCAACAATCGGGATTTTATGGGGTTTAGTAGTTGACTTAATCGTTGCTTCCGAAGCACATAAAGTGTCGAAGTGTTTCATAAATTTGTGATTCATTGTACGGATTTAAAAAGCAAAGTTCTCTATTATATTTTGAAATTATGGAAGAATTACAGGAAAATATAGAATTGATTGACGACGAGGGCTTTGATGAATTGCAGATAATCGTAGATGCCGGACAATCGAGCATACGCCTTGATCAATTTATAGTTAGCAAGTTTGCAAAAGTCTCCAGGAACAGAATTCAAAATGCAATTGAAGCAGGTTTGATCACCATCAATGGAAAATTAGTTAAACAGAGTTATAAGATATCTGGCTCTGAACAAATTAGTGTACGGATTCCAAAAGTTCATGATATTTCAGAAGTAACTCCGGAAGATATTCCCCTGGATATTGTTTATGAGGATGATGATCTCATGATTATCAATAAAGTGGCTGGAATGATTGTGCATCCAGCTGCAGGAGTCCGGTCCGGAACTTTGGTAAATGCACTGGCTTTTTATTTCGCAAATAATCAATCTAAAAATACTGTAAGTGAAAAGGAACGATTTGGATTGGTGCATCGAATTGATAAAGAAACTTCAGGATTATTGGTTATTTCTAAAAACGATTTTGCTCATACACACTTGTCAAAGCAATTCTTCGATCATTCCATCGAAAGAGAATACAATGCTTTGGTTTGGGGCGAACCGGATCCACCGAATGGAAGAATCGAAGCGTTTGTTGGAAGGGATCCTAAAAACAGGCAACGACAATTTGTGTTTCCGGAAGGACTGGAAGGAAAGTCAGCAGTAACTCATTATGAATTGATAGAAAGTTTTTATTACACTAGTTTGGTAAGATGCAAACTGGAGACCGGTCGCACACATCAGATTCGTGTTCATATGAAATTCATCGGGCACCCTTTGTTTAATGATGAAAAGTACGATGGAGATAAAATTATGAAAGGAACCATCTACACCAAGTATAAACAATTTGTGGCTAATTGTTATAAAATATTGCCACGGTTTGCTTTGCACGCTAAGAGTTTAGGGTTTATACATCCGGTGTCTGGCAAGAAGATCTATTTCGAAGTGGATCTTCCAGAAGATTTCAAATCTTTGCTTGACAAATGGAGGCATTATACTTCTTTCAGAAAAGAAATGTCTAGTGAGAATGAATAATCAGGGCGCCTTGATACATCAGGATTTACTTTTTCATATCTGTAAAAATTTAAAAACTGTAATTCATCAGAATGAAGATGAGTTTAATGAAGTAAAGAGACAAGCTGGCCTTCACAATTCATGGTTTGAATCCAGGGAAACAGACCGAATGCTCGAATTTATTTTTGCAAATTACTTGAATGAGGAAAAACTTTTAACATGGTTGGCTAAATATACTTTTAATAACCATAATCTAAATAAAGTAGTAGGTATTGTTGCAGCGGGAAATATTCCCTTAGCTTCTTTTCAGGATGTTTGGTGCGCATTGGCTTGTGGCTTTTCAATACAACTAAAGTTATCTTCCAAAGATCAGATCCTTTCAAAATACGTCTATGACAAAATGAATGACTTGATACCTGGGAGCAATTCTCGTATCGTGTATGTAGATAAATTGACGAATATAGATGCAATGATTGCAAGCGGCAGTAATCTTACTGCAAATCATTTTAAACAATATGCTGATCGTTTTCCGAGCCTGATCAGAGCTCATCGAAATGGAGTTGCTATATTATCGGGTGAAGAAACCGAACAAGAAATAGTTGCCCTTGGCTCAGATGTATTTTCTTATTTCGGATTGGGTTGCAGGAATATCACCAAGATATTTGTACCGGATAAATCCATGATTTTAACTTTGGCAAAAACATTCGATCATCATTTTATGTATGTCAGGGACAATTCCAGATACAACAATAACTATGAATATCAACATGCAGTTTTGTGTTTAAATCAAAGTACATTTTATCAAGCAAATTCTATTTTATTTAATGAAAGTGAATTTATTAATTCTGCAATAGCTGTTTGCAATTTCGAAGTGTATAAATCAATGAAAGAACTTGAGGCAAACATTCAGTCGAATCTCAACAACATTCAATGTATAGTTTCAAATAGTAAAGGGTTAAGTTTGAAAACCTCCAAGTTAGGAAAAGCGCAATGGCCTGAATTATTGGAATACCAGGACGATGTTGATCTAATCCATTTTTTACAGCACATTTAATAATGCTTAAATTAAGCAAAAAAAAGAAAGCCGAAGAAATTCTAAAAATACTGGACGAGTTGTTTCCAGAAGTAAGTGTTCCGCTTGCTCATGAAGATCCATATACCTTATTGATAGCAGTATTGCTTTCTGCACAATGTACCGATGAGCGGGTTAATAAAGTTACGCCTGAATTGTTTGCTTTAGCTTCGAATCCTGTAAAAATGATGAAGGTGCCAGTTGAGCAAATTGAGGCAATCATTAGACCGTGTGGATTATCATCACGAAAGGCAAAAGCAATTCATGATTTATCCGGCATTTTAGTTAATCAGTTTAAAAGCAAAGTACCAAAAAGTTTAGAGGACTTGGAAACGCTTCCTGGTGTTGGACATAAGACGGCATCAGTTGTAATGGCTCAGGCATTTAGTGTACCGTCTTTTCCTGTTGATACCCATATCCATCGTCTTGCTCATCGTTGGGGACTTAGTTCAGGAAAAAATGTGGTTGTTACTGAAGCTGATTTAAAAAAAGCGTTTCCGGAATCTTCCTGGAATCAAGTTCATCTTCAAATGATTTATTATGGAAGAACTTTCTGTAAAGCAAGAGGACATCAAGTGCAGCAATGCATTATTTGTTCCAAATTTGGCAAGTGTAAATGAATGGGTTTTCTAGAAAGGATAATCCAAAGCAAGATGTATAGTGGAGTTTTCGAATAAATGTTTGACGCTTACCGGATATGCATTGTAAAAGATCCAATGTCTTCCATCCGTTTCATAAGGATTTCGCAATTTAAAACCTATGTCAACTCTGAAGAGGAAATAACTTAAATCCAAACGGATGCCCAAGCCGGTTCCAATTGCGAGATCATCATAAAATTTACTACTAAATGCGCCATCTTCAGTTTTCGTAAGTTCGTTTGGAAGCAACCAAATATTTCCAACATCCAGAAACATTGCCCCTTTGAGTCGCCAGAAAATATCAAAACGGTATTCAATGTTACCTTCCAGTTTGATATCACCGGCTGCGTAATACGTAGGACGGCCACCAACTGTATTGCTCAAATTATTAGATCCCGGCCCTAATTCGCGAATATTCCAACCCCTTATACTTTGTGGGCCACCTACATAAAATTGCTTGATGTAAGGAACAGAATTACTTGCTCCAAATGGTGTCACTATACCGAAAGCAAATCTTGTAACCAATTTTGTTTTATCAGAAAATGTATAATGAAACCTGTAATCAATTTCTCCTTTTACAAATTTAGAAAATTCAAATTCTCCAAGTGAGAATGTATCAGTATTCTTTGAAAAAGAATTGTACAATTGATTTGCCAAATGTACTTCAAAGCCGGAAATGTTAAAATTGCTAATGGCTGAGTGTTGCTTGTTATTAATAATTTTACTTTGATAATAATAAGTGAGATTATCGATAAAGTAGGAAGTGAATAATCTTTTTCCTTTAAAGCTGTTTTCCAAAAACGGATTGTCCATAAGAATTAAATCGAAGTCAGGTTCAGTTTGTGGTACGTACAAAGAAAAACCAAGTGTATGAAGTGAGATTCGTTTTCTCCGGTTTACTTGCCATTCATATTCTATATTGGCATTAATGGAATAGTAACTATAGAGAGTTGCTAATTTTTCATAATCTGCACCAATTCGCATATTGGTTCTTGAATCTGGTTTATCAGGTAATTTTGCGAATAGTTTTGACGTCCATTTCGCAATTCCCCAGGTTCCGGTTATATCATAAAAAGAAGGTAAAGACAATTCATTGCTGTAATGAATGTTTAATGAGTTAAATTTTTCAGCACTAAAAAGATTTAATTCAGTACCAACCTCGATTTTAGTAGAAAAGCTTTCGGCCCCTTTAAATA
>JAYVIT010000229.1:0-3894 GCA_043769965.1 Saprospiraceae bacterium | reverse complement strand
GAAAAATACCATTCGCCATCAATACTAACTTTTCTAATTTCAGTATCTTCAAATATTGCAATTTTATTTGAATCTTCTTTTTTCTTTCTCATTTCTTGGTGTGTTATTCGATGAAAAGCATAAAGAAATAACCTAATGTTAAATCAGGTTAATTATAATTCTTCTTAAATTGTTTGATTCACATCAAACTGTTCAAGATAATCCCCAATTCTTCTTAAAAATGATCCACCCAATGCTCCATCCACAACGCGATGATCATAAGACAATGATAAAAACATCATGTGCCTGATACCGATTGCATCACCAGAAGGTGTTTCAATAACTGCCGGTTTTTTCTTGATGGCTCCTGTTGCAAGTATTGCTACCTGTGGTTGATTGATAATAGGAGTACCCATCACATTTCCAAATGTACCAACATTGGTTATGGTAAATGTACCATCCTGAATTTCCTCGGGTTTGAGTTTGTTATTGCGGGCACGATTTGCAAGGTCATTCACCTGATACGTGATGCCAACTAAGTTAAGCCTGTCTGCATTGCGAATCACGGGTACAATTAAATTGCCTGAAGGAAGTGCCGCTGCCATTCCAATATTGATATCCAGTTTCTTAATGATCTGCGTACCCTGTATTGA
The DNA here is from genome assembly GCA_043769965.1 of Saprospiraceae bacterium. Lineage (GTDB taxonomy): Bacteria > Bacteroidota > Bacteroidia > Chitinophagales > Saprospiraceae > Vicinibacter. The sequence goes on along the minus strand of JAYVIT010000229.1, from coordinate 3,262 downwards.
AATATTCACCATTGGATAATCTTTTATAGCTTTTGCAACTGCTTCTATAAAAACTGGTGTGAATGTAATTTTCTGATTGTATTTTTTGAGGAATGCATCTTTTATTTTATCGCGCCACATCACTATAGGGGTCACATCTATTTCAACAAATGAAGTGACATGAGCAGACGTCTGCTTACTCATCACCATGTGATCAGCTATGAGTTTTCGCATGCGATCCATTTCGATGATTTCCGTATTTCCACTTATCGAAACTGCAGGTTGTGATGGAGGATTAAATACCGGAGTAGTAGATTTTACAGATTCTGAAATTGTTGCACTTCCTGCTTTAGAAGTTGACAGGTATGCAATGAGATCCCTCTTGGTTAGTCGGCCTTCAAGACCAGAACCAGGTATTCCTTCCAATTGTGACATTGGAATATTTTCCTCTTTAGCAATATTACGCACGAGAGGAGAATAAAAACGGTTTGAAGAAATTTTTTCAACTTGCATTGGTGTCGTAACAACTGTGGAAATTGCAGGAGTTTTTGAAGGAGCTTGTGGTTTAATCGAAGTATCCGCAACAGGACTTCCATTACTAACTGATGACACTTTGGTATCTGTTTCAATATAAGCGATCACTTTTCCTATGGCAACGACCTCATTTTCCTTGTAAAGTATTTTGGAAATTATCCCCTTGGAAGGAGAAGGAATCTCACTGTCCACTTTATCCGTAGCAATCTCCAATATCGTTTCATCCTGTTCAACAGGATCGCCTTCTTTTTTCAGCCATTTTAAAATCGTAGCCTCCATGATGCTCTCTCCCATCTTAGGCATGATCAAATCCACTTTAGCCATAGTCAAAATTTTGGGTGAAATTACGCAATTTGAAGGAAGAGGCTATAGACTTTTAGGGAAGAAGGCTGTCCCGTTGGGATCCCGATGGGGTAGGCTTAAGACTGAAGGCTTTTAGTAGACATCAAAAAGTCGTCAGTCTCCCGATGGCAATTGGGAAGTCGTCAGTCAGTAAATAAATCAATTCCAAATTCTTTCATTCCTCCATTCTTTAATTCTTTCATTTTTTTCCTATAGCCGGAATTTATCCCGCAGAATTGCGGGAGCCTTTTCTGAGCATTTTCCAGAATTCAATCATTGCAAAAGTCGTGGCTGCTTCTATATTTCGTTGTCGGTCCCGGCTAAATAAGAATTTCTTTGTTTTTAGGGATTCTTTATTTCCGTATGCTATCCAAACAGTGCCAACAGGTTTATCATCCGTGCCTCCACCAGGACCAGCAATTCCGCTAGTGGCAATTGCATAATCGGAATTGAAAAGATGACAAGCGCCTTTTAGCATTTCGCGAACACACTCTTCGCTGACTGCACCATGAGTGTTCAATATTTCGGGTGAAACATTTAATTGATTTTGTTTAATTTCATTTTGATAGGCAACCAGACTTCCTTTAAAATAATCTGACGATCCGGCTACTAAAGTAATCTTATGTGCTAAATATCCACCTGTGCAACTTTCGGCTGTACTTAGTGTTTTGATTTGATTTCTTAAAAGCTTTCCTACTTCTGCTTCAAGACTGGTTTCACCATAACCGATTATATTTTCATGCAGACATCCATCAATAATTTCTTTGCATTTGAGAATTTGTTCTTCAATAAATACATTGTCTTCATGTTTTTCTGTGAGTCTTAATTTAACTTGTCCTTGCGATGGCAGGTATGCCAGAGATACGTGCGAGAAAAGTGAAAAAAGTTTGGGTTCAATGATATCAGCAATTTCGGTCTCTCCCATGCCAACAGTGTGAATCGTAAAATGAACAACTTTAATTGCTGACTGTAAAGCGGTTATTCTAGGAAGTACAGCATACTTCATGATATATTCCATCTCATAAGGAACACCAGGCATCGAAATGAATATCTTTTGATCGTGTTTTATCCACATACCCAATGCAGTTCCCATTTGATTATCCAATAATTCTGCATTTGCTGGTAAATAACATTGTGCCATATGAAGCTCTGTCACAGGAATTTTCCGTTTACCCAACATTATCGTTAAGTGCGCTTTATTCTCTTCACTGAAAACCAATTCCTGGTTCATGAATTTAGCAATGGTCTTTTTGGTAATATCATCTTTTGTTGGACCAAGTCCACCTGTCATTAAAATAATATCAGACTGCGCTGATGCTTCTGATAATGCAGTTAGTATTTCACTTTCCAAATCGGCGACGGTCCATTTTTTAAATATTTCCAGACCTTCTTTATATAATAGTTTTGCAATGTTAGCTGAATTGGTGTCGATAACTTGTCCCAATAGAACTTCATCACCTATAATGATCAACGATATTTTCATTCTGCCATTTATACTTAATAGTTATTGCATTTCTTTGCGTCTCTGCGCCTTTGCGAGAAATCCGAACTATCACGCAAAGGCGCTAAGACGCAAAGGGAAGAAATTTAAAAGTCAAATTTCACTCTATCTAAATTCATTCTAAATCCACCACTAAACCAAACTGTATTATTATTTTGCTGATCTGTTTTTGAATTTCTGAAATTCAGATTCACATCCAACCAGGCTCTGTAAAATAATCTGTACGACACATTCAAGCTTCCACTCAACACTGTATTTGAAATTCCCTGCAAAGTGGTATGACCAAAATCTGATAAACGCGTATCATAATCCAGTAGAATATTTCCACCATTATTAACACCGGTGCTATCAAGTCCTTTGTTGAAATAAAACCATTTTGTTGAAAAGGACCACCTGGAATCTGGTTGATAGTTAAGTGCGAAGATCAGTTCTTTAAAATTTGCACCCATTGGATGAGCAAGTGATTGATGAAAATGGGAGTAGTTGGCAATACTATCCCGGAATGAATAGGTAAAAGGTCTGGCCTGATTGTATTCAAGTTGCAGAAATAAATTTTTCAAACCAAATGCATTGATGTATTTGCATCCAATTTGAAAACTATATTTATTTCCCCACCAGCCTCTTGAATTAAAAAATTCTTTCAATAAAAATTCATCAAAGAGAATTTGACCATAAACAGAAAATTTTTTGTAAAGCAGAACATTGGAATGAAAACCAATGAACACATTATCCGGACTTCCAAGTGAATGTTCGATGAAACGATAGAGTATGACAGGATTCAAATACTGCAATTCAAATCCGTTTTTTCTCGAGAAGACTACGGATTCAAAAATACCGGCATTCCAGTTTTTGGTAATATTGATACTGAGATAATGTGCCGCCATATATTTTTTATCCATCAAGCGA